>USET01000025.1 GCA_900553765.1 uncultured Mycoplasmatota bacterium | reverse complement strand
TGCCCTTGGCACCACCTGCTAAAAGGAATGCTCCCATGCTGGCTGCCATACCGATGCAGATTGTAGATACATCACACTTGATGTACTTCATCGTATCGTAAATTGCCATTCCAGCAGTGACGGCACCTCCAGGAGAGTTAATATATAAACTGATGTCATCTTGGTTTAAAGAATCTAAATATAATAGTTGAGCAACAACGCTATTCGCACTTTCATCAGTAATTTCACCGCTTAGAATGATGATACGATCCTTAAGGAGTCTAGAATAGATATCATATACACGTTCTCCATTATTAGATTTCTCGATTACAGTTGGTATTAACATGTTTTTCACCCTTTCTATTTTATTGTAGTTTCAAGAAAGAAAATATATACAAAAAAAGATGTGACAAAATACTATTTCTTTGGTAAAATGAATATGAATAGAATAAGAGGGATCGAGCATATGAAAATGGTAAAGGTAAATTATAGAGGAATCGAGACAAAAGAGTTTTTGGAAGATACCTCTTTATTAGAGATTAGTGACAGTTTTAAGAAGTATTATAATTATCCTATTTTAGTGGCAAAAGTGGATAACGATATTACTGGGCTTGCAGAGCCTGTTACAAAAAAAAGTGATATCGATTTTTACGATCGAAGTAGTGTGATAGGAAATACGATTTATGCTAGATCTGCGCAATTTATTTTAATTGTCGCAGTAAAACAGGTATTGGGCGAAGGTGCGGAAGTGATTATCGAACATTCTATCGATAAGGGAGTTTATTGTGAAATTAAAAACTGCGATATCGATAAACCTGTCTTGCGTAAAATCGAGTCGAAAATGCACGAAATTGTTGCAGAAGATTTGAAGTTTACAAAAGTGAGTGTCTCTAGAATTGATGCCATTAAATATTTTCGTAAGAAAAAAAGAATGGATAAAGTAAATGTATTAAAGTATATCAGTAATACATATGTCAATTTATATCGATTAGATGATGTATACGATTATTTCTATGGAGAACTTGCCTACAGCACAAAGGCTATTGATGACTTTAAATTGACTTATATCAAGGATAACGGTTTTGTTCTTTCTTGCCCTGATATCTACAATCCTGAATGTACATTAGATTACAAACATCACAAGATGTTATTTGATACGTTTTTGGATTATACAAAGTGGGGACGTATTTTAAAGATAAGCAATGCTGCAGATTTGAACGAAGTAGTATCTACAGGTAAATATGGAGATTTAATTCGCATTAGTGAAGCATATTATAATGGCCAACTTTCAGAGATTGCCGATCGCGTGTACGACAATAAGAAAAATATTAAAATTATATTGATTGCAGGACCATCTTCTAGTGGAAAGACGACGACTTCGAAAAAATTAGAAATTTATTTGAAGAGTAAGGGATTGCGTACTCATCAAATTTCGATCGACGATTATTTTATCAATCGTGATAAAACTCCATTAGATGAACACGGAGAAAGAGATCTAGAGTCTTTAAGAGCAGTTGATATAGACTTATTGAATCGCCATTTGATCAAACTGTTCGATGGCGAGAAAGTATTACTTCCAGAGTATAATTTTATGACAGGAGAAAGAGAATATCGTAAAAAATGGTTACAGATGGATGAGGACGATATCATTATTATCGAAGGATTACATGCTTTGAATGAGGACTTAACAATATCTATTCCAAGAAGAAATAAATTTAAAATATATATTAGTCCTTTGACACAACTCAATATCGATAATCATAATCATATTCACACGAGTGATACGAGAAAGTTAAGACGCATTATTCGCGACAATAAATTCCGTAATTACAATGCGGCTGATACATTGAAGATGTGGGAAAAAATCAGCTATGGAGAAGAAAGATATATATTTCCATTCCAGGATGATGCCGATATGATTATTAATTCTGCACTTGTCTACGAACTTGGTGTGTTAAAGACATACGCTGAACCATTATTATTCTCAGTATCAGAAAATGATCCAGTATATCCGGAAGCACTTCGTTTGATTAATTTCTTAAGGAATTTCTTACCGATTCCAAGTGAGGAAGTTCCGGACGATTCTGTACTTAGAGAATTTATCGGGAATAGTTGTTTTTACGAGTAAAAAAGGTCGACATTTTGTCGACTTTTTCTATGTCAAATGAAAGTCTATTCTATTGACATGGTTGTTTTTCTTGCGATACAATGAAAACGTAGAAGATAGGAGGAATTTATGATTAAAGTAGCAATTAATGGATTTGGAAGAATCGGGCGTTTGGCTTTTCGTTTGTTAGAAGAAAATCCAGCATACGAAATTGTTGCCATCAATGATTTGACAGATGCTGAACAGTTAGCTTATTTATTAAAATACGATACATCACATAGAAATTATCGTGTAAACGAAATCTCTCACGACGAAGAAAATATTATCGTAGGAGATCGTAAAGTAAGAATTTATTCTGAGATGGATCCGACGAAATTACCTTGGGGAGATCTTGGAATTGATGTTGTATTTGAATGTACTGGTAAATTTGTAAAGAAAGAAGATGCAATGGCACATATTACTGCCGGGGCAAAACACGTTATTATTTCTGCTCCTGGTAAAGGAGATATGAAGACGATTGTCTATAATGTAAACCATGAGACGTTAGATGGGACAGAAGAAGTCATTAGTGCTGCAAGTTGTACGACAAACTGTCTTGCGCCTGTAGCAAACATTCTCGATAAAAACTTTGGAATTGTAAAAGGATATATGACGACAGTGCATGCTTATACAAACGATCAATCTATTTTAGACGTCGCTCATAAAAAGGGAATTAAAGCACGTCGTGGTAGAGCAGGAGCTGCTAACATTGTACCAAGTAGTACAGGTGCAGCGAGTGCTGTAGGGTTAGTATTACCTAACTTAAAAGGTAAATTAGATGGAAGTGCCTTACGTGTTCCAACAACAACTGGTTCTGTTGTCGATTTAACTGTCGAGTTAAAACGTAATACGACGGTAGAAGAATTAAACGAAGCATTTAAGAACAATGCAAATGAAACGATCGGATTTACGATGGATCCAATTGTATCAAGTGACATTATCGGTTCTCATTATGGAAGTTTAGTTGACGGATTATTAACGGATATTCTAGAAGTAGATGGACGTCAACTTGTCAAGGTTGTTGCATGGTATGACAATGAAATGAGTTATACAGCACAAATGGTACGTACAGCAGAATATTTAACGAGCTTGAATAAATAAAGAAAGCTATGAGCGACATAGCTTTTTTTGTTCGTTACAATTTTGTCATATAAAGGTATTTACTTGAAAATTATGTGAAAACAAGATACAATGATAAATAGGTAGAATAGAAAATATGGGAATGATTTTCAATGTTTGTTATTAGTATTGCTATTCTAATTTGATCCATACTAATAAGTGATAAACATTGATTACTTCTCACTTGAAAAGAAAGAGGATGGAATAATGAAGAAAACGTTAAGAGATTATGAGTTAGAAAATAAAAAGGTCATCATTCGTTGTGATTTTAATGTACCGATGAAAGATGGTAAGATTACGGATGATAATCGTATCGTACAGAGCTTACCTACGATTCGTTATGCAGTAGATCATGGTGCAAAAGTTATTTTAATGTCTCATTTAGGTCGAATTAAAACAGAAGAAGACAAAATGAAACGTACTTTAAAACCAGTTGCTGAAAGATTAAGTGAATTACTTAATCTTCCTGTAAAATTTGTTCCTACGACAAGGGGAAAAGAATTAGAGGATGGAGTTCAGGCTTTACAACCAGGACAAATTTTATTGATGGAGAATACAAGGTTTGAAGATTTGGATGGAAAGAAGGAAAGTGAAAACGATAGTGAGTTAGGTATTTACTGGGCTTCTTTAGGAGATCTTTATATCAATGATGCATTCGGAACATCTCACAGAAGCCATGCTTCTAATGTTGGAATAGCAAGCCACTTACCAAATGGAATTGGATTCTTAATTGAAAAAGAGTTAAAGGTAATGGCGGATGCAATCGAGCATCCAGAGCATCCGTTTACAGTTATTTTGGGTGGCTCTAAGGTGAGTGATAAAATTGGAGTGATCGAAAATCTAGTAAAAATTGCAGACCATATTTTAATAGGTGGAGGAATGGCTTTTACATTCTTAAAAGCACAAGGATATGAAATTGGGAAATCTTTGTTAGATGAGGAATCTATTTCGTTTTGTGAGAAGACGTTAAAAGAACATAAAGATAAATTAGTCTTGCCTGTTGATGTTGTTTGTGGTACATCTGTTGAGATAGATCAAGTTTCAAGATGTGTCATGATAGATGAAATGAATTCTGATGATATGGGATTAGATATCGGAGAGAAAACGATAGAGACATTTAGACCTTTCTTAGAAGACAGTAAAACAGTTATATGGAATGGTCCAGTTGGATTGTTTGAATTATCGAGTTTTTCTCTTGGAACAAAGAAATTATGTGATATAATAGCAACGAGTGATGCCAAAACGATTATTGGTGGTGGTGATACAGCAGCTGCAGTCATTGGTTTTGGATATCAAGATCGAGTCACACACATCTCTACTGGTGGTGGAGCATCATTAGAATTACTCGAAGGGAAAGTGCTTCCAGGAATCGATTGTATCGAGGAGGCTTAAAAGAAAAGAGGTATCGGTATGAATCGTAAAGAGAAAAAGAAGACGACGTTAAATTTATTTATACTACTTATATTTACTGGGATCGTATTATATTTTTCTTTGAAAGATAATTTTGAGGAAATCGTATCTCAAATATTAACGATTCATCCACTTTGGTTTTTAGTTGGTGTAGGGTTGGTTTTTGCTTATTTGTTTCTACGTAGTGTTGAAATTTGTTGTACGATTCAGAAGTTTAAACCAAACTATACTTTTCGTAAAGCATTTCGTTTAATGTTAGTGACACAATTTTTTAACGCAGTGACGCCATTTTCTTCCGGTGGCCAACCTTTTCAGGTGTACACATTAAAGAAGGATGGACTTCGTGTTACCGATGGAACGAATGTCATTATTCAAAATTTTATCGTTTATCAAGTAGCACTCGTCATTTTGGGAGTGATGGCAATTGCTGGAAATTATTTCTTTCATATATTTAAAGAGGTAGGATTATTAAAAGAACTTGTAACTTTGGGTTTTATTATCAACACACTTGTTGTCGTAGGTCTTTTTATCATCGCTTTTGCCCGCAAATTTAACCATAAAATAACGAATCTAGGAATTCGTGTTTTATACCGTTTTCACTTAATTAAAGATAAAGAAAAGCAATTGAAAAAATGGGAAGAATCTATTGAACAGTTTCACCACGGTGCGAAATTGTTAATGACAAATAAATGGTTGTTTGCTCGTTCTATTTTCCTTAATTTTATCGCTCTTGTCTGTCTTTATCTTGTTCCAGTTGCCTTATTATATGGTATGGGAGATTATCATAGTTTCGATGGGATTTTATCCGTTGTCGCGAGTGCTTATGTTATGTTAATGGGGTCCTTTGTGCCGATTCCAGGTGGTACTGGGGGACTTGAATATGGATTCATTGCTTTTTTTGGTAACTTTGTAAAAGGTAGTAAGTTGAATGCATTAATGTTATTATGGAGATTTTTAACATATTATTTAGGTATGTTTTTAGGAGCAATTACATTAAATTTAAAGAAGAAGGAGGATTAGTATGAGAATAGGAATTTTTACAGATACCTATCCTCCATTTATCAATGGAGTATCTACGAGTATTGTGATGTTAGAACATGCTTTAGAAGAAAAAGGGCACGAAGTATTTATCGTTACAGTAAACAACGAAAATATGTCTTATAAATATGAAAATGAAAATAAGATTATTCGAATTCCGGGGATTCCAATTGGAATTTACGATTATCGTTTAAGTGGAGTTTATCCGATTCGTGCAGTAGAAAAAATTAAAAAGTGGAATTTAGATATCATTCATTCTCATACAGAATTTGGTATTGGGACATTCGCTCGTATTATGGCACATCAATTAGATATCCCTCTTGTTCATACTTATCATACGATGTATGAAGATTATGTTCACTATATAACAAAGGGATATTTTAATCGAGCAAGTAAAAAAATTGTCGAGTATTTGACGAAATTTTATTGTGACAAGACTGCAACGGAATTGATTGTACCTACGAAGAAGGCCTATGATCTTTTTAAAGAAAAATATAAAGTGGATCGCAACGTTCACATCGTTCCGACGGGAATTGAAATTAGTCGTTTCTACAAGGAAAACTATAAGAAGAAGGATATCGCTGCATTGCGTAAAAAATTGGAAATCGGTCCTGACGACTTTGTCATTTTATTTGTTGGAAGATTAGGACATGAAAAGAGCGTTGATCTTTTAATTGAAGGACAAGTGGGACTTTTAAAAACAGATCCACATTGTAAATTGGTAATCATTGGGGATGGTCCAGATGCAGGTGATTATAAAGAACTTGCGAGAAAATTACGCGTACAGGATAGTGTAATTTTTACTGGAAAGGTTCCTTGGGAGGAGGTTCCAAAATACTATCAATTAGCAGATGTGTTTGCAACGGCCTCTCGTACTGAGACTCAGGGACTTACTGTAATCGAAGCGATGGCAGCAAGTGTTCCAGTAGTAGCTGCAGATGACGATAGTTTTCGAAATGTCGTGATCGATGATTTAAATGGATATTTGTTTGCAAATAAAAAAGAATATAAAAAGTATGTGCGTAAATTAATGGGAGATCCAAATTTAAAAAAGCGAATGAGTGATCAAGCTAGAATTAGTGCGGAGCCTCATTCAGCAAAATATTTTGCAGAAAAAGTGCTAGACGTATATCAAACTGCACTTGAAGGTAGTGGTGCACATAAGAGAAACTTTTTTGGAAAAGCAAAAGATGTGGTAAAGAAGGGATTTTATGGAAAATAAAAAATATATGATCGGCAACATGAAGATGAATCTTACTTTTGAAGAAGTAGAACGTTACTTTAATGTATTGGGAACGAAAGCACGTTCTAGTCAAGTTATTTTTTGTCCTACTTATTTATATGTTCCATATTTTATAGAACAAGGATTTGAGACAGCTGTTCAAAATACTGCTCAATATGATAGTGGAGCTTACACTGGTGAAGTTTCTCCAGTTCAAGCAGCTAGTATTGGATGTAGTTACACGATACTCGGGCATAGTGAACGTCGTATGTACTTTCATGAAACGGATGATATTGTTTCTGAGAAAGTAAAAAGAGCATTGGCTGCAGGACTTTCGGTAATTCTCTGTGTAGGAGAAAGTGATGAAGAAGAAAAAAGTGGAAATACAGAAGAAGTTTTAAAAAGAGAACTTACGGCTGTATTTTCTAAATTGACAGAGGAAGAATCATCTCGTGTGATCGTTGCTTACGAGCCTATTTGGGCGATTGGAACAGGAAGAGTTCCGACGAATGAGCAGATATGGGAAGTTGCTTCCGATATTCAAAAGATATTGAAACAAATGAATATTTTGAATGTACCTATTTTATATGGTGGCAGTGTCAATGAAGGAAATATTGAAACATTGAATCAAATCGATAATATATCAGGTTTTCTCGTTGGTGGAGCTTGTTTAAAGCCAGAACAATTTTTGCATATGATAGAAGTCGTCTTATAGAGACGACTTTTCTTTCTTTTATTCGACAAAAAACGACAAAAGAAGTCAATTTCTACTCTAGGCAAATGGCTTAGGAAAAGAGTATAATAAAAATACGTGAGGCAGTACATAAAGGAAGAAGAGGGAAGATGAAATGAAAAAAATAAAAGTACTCATGGTTGATGATAATGTAAATTTAGTAGGAATGGTAAAGGAGTATTTTAAAAATCACGATGTGATATCGATAGATTATACTGCGAATGATGGATTAGAGGGTATGAAAATGATTGAGGAATATAAAGATGAGATAGATGCAATCATTTTAGATTTGATCATGCCAAATAAAGATGGAATGTATGTTTTAGAAACGATGAAATCAAGAAAGATAACTCTTCCAGTGATTGTTGCAACAAGTTATAATGCAAGTGATGTAATTCGTGAGGTTTCAGAATATGGAGTAAATTATTTTATTTTGAAACCATTTGAATTATCCGATCTAGAAAAGAGAATACTAGATATCAATAAAAAGAAAAAGAAAGAATCAAAAAATATTGATTTCTATCATAATAATTTGCAAATATCGATTACTAAAATTTTACACGAACTGGGAATTCCATCTCATATTAAAGGATATCAATATATTAGGGAAGCTATCGGAATTATCTATGAACATCCTGAGACGATCGGAGGAATTACGAAAGAATTATATCCTGAGATTGCCGAAAAATTTGATACGACTGTATCACGCGTTGAAAGGGCAATCCGCCATGCGATCGAAGTGAGTTGGAATCGAGCTAATTGGTCATTGATGGAAGAAATTTTTGGCAATAGTGTCGATATCGATAAGGCAAAGCCAACAAACTCGGAGTTTATCGTGACAATTGCAGATAAGTTAAAATTAGAATTTCATAAAGTGGGAAGTTTATCATAAGCCTAGATGGGCTTTTTTTATTTTTCCTATAGCATTATTATAACCTCATCTATTATCTTCAATTTTTGTAAGAAGTGTAAGATACGAGGAATACACTTCTTTTTTTTTGAAATTTATGGTATGATGATATAAATAATAAGGGTGACGCGTATGAAGATAGTACTTTATTTGCAAGATAAAAAAATTGAATTTTTACTACCACAACAAGTTTCTGGTAGTTTTAGGTTTGATGCAAACACGGAAGAAGAGAGCAAATTGATCTATGTAGAAGCACAAGATGGCAAATGGATGCTGTGTAGTACTTCTGACGTTCGAATCATGAGTCAAAATCAATATATAGATATGACCGTGTTGGAACCAAATCAATTTTATATATTAAAAAGAGAGAATCAGAACTATTTTATCTACGCGCAAGAAATTTCTTTTCCTGGATTTCAATTATATACTTTTCAAAAAGATGTTCAAATTACAATCGGAAACCAACAAAATTGTGGTATTCAATATTTAGTACCTTATTTACAAGGAGAATTTGCAAAGATTTATTATCGTGATAATCAATTAGTAGTAGAGCGTAGTGGTAAAGGAAATATTTATATAAATCAAATTGCGTTGAGGAATAATATTTATTATATTAAGCCTGGGGATGCGTTAGATATTTACGGATTGCAGATGATCTTCTTAAACGGAATGATGTTTATTCGCAAATTAGAACAGAAGATTATTGTCAATTTGGCATTGAGCAAGTTGCAAGAATATCAGTTTTTGCAAGATGATGCTCCTCAAAATATAGAAGTAAAAAGTCTAGAACTATATTCGAAAAATTCTTATTTTTCTAAACCTCCTCGTCTTAGAAGAATGATTCATACAAAAGAAATTAAGTTAAGCGCTCCACCTCGAGATGATAGCAAAGACGAAATGCCTATCGCATTGGTTGTCGGTCCGATGTTGACGATGGGAGTTATGTCAGGAACGATGTTGTTAAATACTCTAATGCGTATTTCTTCTCATGAAGCAACATGGGCTTCTTCATGGCCGCAACTTGTAACGAGTGGTGCGATGCTAATTTCTATGATTGTATGGCCATTGGTAACACAGGCTTATAATCGTAAGATGAAAAAGAAAAGACGGTTGGAAACGATCGATAAATATACGAAATATTTAAACGAAAAAAGAGAAGAGTTAACACTAGAAGCCAAATTGCAGAAAGAAATATTGTTTGAAAATTTATTGACAGTAGATGAATGTTTGAACATTATTCAACATCAAGGAATCAATTTTTGGGATAAACGAATTGATCAAAGTGATTTTTTAGTGACAAGACTAGGAATAGGAAACGAAAAACTAGATGTGAAAATTGAATATCCTGATGAAGGATTCACTGTAGACGAAGATGATCTTCGAAAACAGGCCGATCAACTAGTGGAAGACTTTAAGTATTTGCCAAGAGTTCCAATTGGCTATTCTTTCTATCAAAATAAGACGACGGCTGTTATGGGATCAGATTATAAAGTGACACATTTTATGCATAATATATTATTGCAACTTATGACATTTTATAGTTATGAAGATGTAAAAATAGTTCTTTTTACGAACCGAGAAAGGAAGTCGCAGTGGAGTTATTTAAGATATTTAAAGCACTGTTTTAACAATGAAGAGACTGTTCGTTTTTTCGCAGACGATTTAGAAAGTGCGAAAGATGTTGCTGATTATTTACAATTGGAGTATCACAATCGGATGCAACAAAAAGAGGAGAATAACTCTACTAGCCTTAAACCTTATTATTTTATCGTTGTTGATGATTATGACCAAATTCGTTATCATGACCTGATAAAACAAATTACGGAGTCCGATGATAATTTAGGTTTTAGTCTCGTCATTTTAGAAAATCGATTGAGTAAACTTCCGAGTAAATGTAATAATTTTATCTCTGTTGGGGAAAATAGTTGTGGAATATTAAAAAATTCTTACGAAGATCAAGAACAAGTCGTTTTTAACGATGAGATTAACTATAATATTGACATGATGGCAATCGTTAAAAGATTATCTAATATTCCAATCGAATTTGAAGATGGCGTCTCATCAATTCCTGATTCAATTTCTTTCTTAGAGATGGAAAAAGTAGGAAAAGTAGAACAATTGAATGTTCTAAATCGTTGGAATACAAACGATTCAACGACGAGTTTAAAAGCAGAAGTAGGAGTGGATAGCCAGGAAAATCTAATGTATTTAGATCTTCATGAAAAGGCACACGGACCACATGGTTTAATTGCCGGGATGACTGGTAGTGGTAAATCAGAATTTATTATTACATATATTTTGTCTATGGCAATCAATTATAGTCCAGATGATGTTGCTTTTATTCTAATTGATTATAAAGGTGGTGGACTGGCATTTGCATTTGAAAACAAGTCATCTAATATTGTTTTACCACATTTAGCAGGTACGATTACCAATCTAGATAAAGCGGAATTGAATCGTACATTGGTTAGTATCGACAGTGAGATTAAAAGAAGACAGAAAATTTTTAACGAAGCAAGGGAAAAACTTGGAGAGAGTACAATTGATATTTACAAA
>USET01000024.1 GCA_900553765.1 uncultured Mycoplasmatota bacterium | reverse complement strand
GCTGATAAATAACGAGATCTTCCATTGTCTCTGTATGTTTTGCAATCGCAAGAACTGTTATGATATGTCCATTAAAATGACGATATGTTCCATTTACCTTTATCTCTCTCATATTGTTACCTATTTATTTTCTTCTATCCATTTTGTCAATAAAGGTTCTGGCATATACCCTGTCTTTTTAGATACTTCTTTCCCGTCCTTAAATAAAATCATTGTTGGTACGCTCATAATTCCAAAAGAACGTGCAATATCCATTGCTTCATCGATATCAACTTTCACAATTTTCACTTCGCTTCTCGTACTAGCGATCTCTTCTAAAACTGGTCCTAACATTTTACAAGGTCCACACCAAGTTGCAAAGAAATCAACTAATACATATCCTTCCTTCGTAAGATCGTGAAAATTATCATTTGTCGCATGTAATATCTCCATTATTTTTCCTCCTTCTTATATTTATCCAATACTTCTTCTACTCCATTTAATTTCAGTTTATCATGCTCGATTAAAGTCTCTACTGAATTCACATCAGTAATGTGGTATTTTAAGAACAAATCAAGTGTCTCTAAATTAAATTGATTTGCGTCTGTCTCCTCTTCATATTTATCCTTCAACGAAGCAAACTCTTCAAACATCTTTAAATTATCGGATACTATATTTGATAATACTGGAGTGTGCTTTAATAGTGCTCCATAAAACTTCGATCCTGTAAAATCGAGATTAAAAGCAGGCGTCGATAGAATAAAAAGTCCGATAAATACAAACACCAAATATTCCAAAGCCCCAAAAATGGCTCCCAATATTTTAGATGGAATTCCTAAAATGATCGTCAGTTTTAACACTGTCTCTAAGACATCTGTTGCAAACAACACAACTTTAAAAACGACTACTAGGATACTTACCATGATTAAAAAAGCTATCATTTCGTAAAGTGCAATATTTAAAACAGTTACTCCTTTGAGAGCACCACCAAACTCAAAAAACGGTAAATATTGATAGAAAAACTGCGATACATACCCTTTTAAGAAAAAAGCTAATACAAAAATTAAAAGAACTCCAACAAAAGAAACTAATTGTGAGAAAAACCCATGTTTCCAACCGAGTAATGCCCCGAATGCTAGAATGATTAAGATTATAATATCTATAAAATTCATATACCCATCCTCTCTAGTAAAATTATATTACACTTTTACTATAAAAGTCAAAACATTTTCTTCTTCCGCCTTTTTATGATAAAATGGATGTGGTGATGAATTGTGACAATAACATTAAAAGTAAGTGAAAATACAAAACAGAAGATGATCGATACTTTGCAGATAAAAAAAGGCCTAAAACTCCTGCTTACGCAGTATTTCAAGCAGATGAAGCAGATACTGTCGTAACTTTATACGAATCTGGAAAAGCTGTATTTCAAGGAGTTAGTGCCGATATCGATGCTGCAATGTGGAAGACGGTAGAACAAAATTTAAATCCAGGTAAGAAAATAGAAGAAACCAATAGCGATAAGAAAGAAAAAAAGGATAAGAAGGATGTTTCTCCAGAGCAAGAAAGATTTGAAAAGAAAGTCTATCAATCTAATAGTATTGGAAGTGACGAAGTTGGAACAGGAGATTATTTTGGGCCTATCGTCGTTACCGCTGCATACGTAGCAAAGGAAAACATTCCTTTCCTAGAAGAATTAGGAGTCAAAGACTCCAAAAAATTAAACGATGAAAAAATATTGGAAATCGTTCCAAAACTCATCAAAAAGATTCCTTATTATAGTATCGTTCTTTCAAATGAAAAATATAATTTACATCGAAATGAAGATATCAATATGAACAAGATGAAAGCGATCTTACATAATCAAGCCCTCGCACACTTAATCAATGAACAGACGAATATCGATTATGTCGTCGTTGATCAATTTGCGAAACCATACGTTTATTACAACTATTTAAAGGATGCTGGAAACGTCGTAAGAAATATTACGTTTATGACCAAAGCCGAAGATAAATGCCTTTCAGTTGCTTGCGCATCTTTAATTAGTCGTTTCATCTTCCTAAAAGAATTTCGTAAATTAGAAGATAAAGTAGATGCTTTTTTACCAAAAGGTGCTGGAGAAAAAGTAGATGAAGTCGCACTTCGTCTCGTAAAAAAACATGGAATTGAAATATTAAATGAAATTGCAAAACTAAATTTTAAAAACACAGAAAAAATTAAACAACAATTAAAATAGAAAGAGGAATTATCTTGAAACAATATTTTGATGAATATAAAAAAGTAATCGATGAAGCTGTAGATCAAGATGTCATTCGATCTTGCACAGAGATGATCCATAAAAGCACACGATTAACTGCAGAAGAAAAAGAAAAACTATTATTACGAGCCCAACTGAAATCAAATGAATTTTCAAATTCAGGTAAAACAGTTGGAAAACCAAAAAAAACTTTTAAAGCAACTTTTAAAATATGCGATCGCAATCAACGTCGTAACAGCTTCTGGTCAGAGTGCTCTACTAACTTATATCAACTATCGAGCAACAGGTACACTCTTAAGCCCTTTTAACTTACAAAATTTATCTTCAAAGCCAATTTCTATTACAAAATTGGAATCAGATTACGAACTACAACAAGAATTACAAGAATTATTACAAGAAAACAAACAAATTCCACCAGAATATCATCAAACGATTACGGATATCATCACCACCGCAAATAAAGATGCATCATTTGATCTAGAATATGCAACTAAAAAATTAAGTTCCATCAAAATTAACGAAGTAGACAACATCGAAGGTCCAGAAGCATATTATGTAGGTCAGAAGGGACTTTTTAACATCCTAGGTAACTATATCGTACTTGCTAAAAATCAGATAGAAGTTGTAACACACGAATTAGAACATGCGATCACTCCAGCATTCAAAGACAAATGGGCAGAAGAAGCGATCACCACTTATTGTAGCAATTTATTATATCGCGATAATCAAGGGTATTTTTACACGATGCTCGCTGTTGAAATGATGGCTGAAATCATTGGCCCAAATGCAATTTTAGCAAGCAATAATACAGGAAGTTTAGAACCTATTAAAAACGCTTTATATGAACGACTTCAGGACGAAGGAAAAGTAGAACAAGTTTTAAATTATATAAAAGATACATATGAAAATGTAGATATAACCCCTCCCGATTTCTATAAAACAGATGACGAATTCAAAAACAATCAGGATTTTCAAACACTATTAAAAAATGTGAGTTCGACATATGTCTTTATCAATGATAAATTGTATAGATATCAATATGTGAAAAATCCACTTCCCTATGGTATACCAACTCATTTTTCCATTTATACTTTTGAAGAAGATGGTCGTACACTTCTTTATGATACTATCTATGAAAACGATCCTGCATTTGCGATATTTCAAAATACAAATTTCCTAGAACAAAACCTAATTCGTACAGCAGATGGAACTTATCAACTAGAGTCCGTACAAAAAACATACTACTAAAAAACCACTTCATTCTAGTGGTTTTCTTTTTCGTCTTCTAATCTTTTTTCAATTTTTTCTTTCAACGCGTCTTCCAGTACAGATAAATCATTTGGACTCATAAATAAAATTACTGCATCGCGATATTGTAATAATTCATCTGCATCTTCCATTTTAATCGGTGCACCGTGCTCCAACTTATCGATGATAAGATCAGATGTAACATCAGGAAAATCTTCCTGTTTTTCTCTTGCTGGATGAATTTCCATCACATACGACATGTCGGCAAGATTCATTGCCTCTGCAAAACCTTCTGCAAATTCTTTCGTACGAGAAAAAGTATGTGGTTGAAATACTGTAACCAACTTCTTATTTGGGTATTTTTGTTTTGCCGCCTTGATCGTCGCGCGCACTTCCGTCGGATGATGTCCATAATCATCGATTAAGACAACATCTCCAAGCACTGTTTCTGTAAAACGTCTCTTAGCTCCTTGATGAGTCTTTAATACCTTCGATACTTCTTTTGCTTCCATACGTTCATAATAACAAACTGCAATAACAGCAAGTGTATTTAATAACATGTGCTTCCCAAAGAATGGGACATCAAAATAGCCATAGTAATTTCCCTCGACAAAGACTTCAAAAGAAATTCCATTTTCATGATACTCTACATTCTTCGCTAAAATATCATTGTCATCATCTAATCCGTAATAGAAAATTGGACGATTTACTTCTAACGCATGTGTATATGGATCATCTCCACAAGCAATTACCATCTTCTCTGCTTTATTTGCAAATGATTGATAAGCATCAATTACATCATCGATATCTTTAAAATAATCGACATGATCTAATTCGATATTCGTAATGATCGCATATGTCGGTGTATAAGCTAAGAAATGTCTTTGATACTCACATGATTCTAATACGAAATAAGGATTATCTTTCGCTGCGTATCCTGTTCCGTCACCTATCAGATAGTTTGCTCCTTTTAATTCACCTAACACGTGGGCAAGCATCGCAGTCGTCGTCGTCTTTCCATGACATCCTGCAACACAAATCGTATCAAACTTCTTCGTTAATTTTCCTACCATCTCTTGATAAGTAAAAATCGGAAGTCGTAGTTCTTCTGCTTTTTTTACCTCTGGGTGATCTTCTCCAAACGTATTTCCTTTTACAATAAACATTCCCTCTTTAATATTATCCGCTGAAAATGGCAAAATAGGGATATTTAACTCTTCTAAACCAACTTGAGTAAAAAAATGTTCTTCTACATCACTCCCTTGCACCTGATATCCTAATCTATGCATAATTTGTGCGAGTGCACTCATTCCTGATCCTTTAATTCCGATAAAATGATACATCTTATCACGCTCCTATTACTATTATATCTCAAATTTATAAGAATGCCTATCCTATTGTAAACAGTTTGACAAAAAAAGAAGAGATTTTTCTCTTCTAGTAAATTGTTGTACGATTTGAGAAAGGATCCGTCTTTCCTCCCGTCCATGGGAAGTTGACTGTTTCGCGTGGATCGTAAGTATGACTTAAATATGCATTCCAACTCGTATAATCGACTAAATAGTGGCCTTTGGCCATACCAAAGTGAAGATGTTGTGCTTCTGAACATTTATCCCACGGTTCTGTCGCTGGATTTCCACCCATAATTCCAATCTGAGTTGTTGCAGTTACCATTTGACCTACACTTACACTGATCGATCTCAAATGAGAATACTCTGTCGTATATTTTTGACCATTGATCGTGTGAATAACAAATACCATGTTTCCACCACATTTAGAACGTCTCGTAATTCCGATGACCATTCCTGGGGCAGATGCATAAACTGGAACGGTTCCTTGTTGTGACACATCGATCGCAGCATGTAATTGGCATCCTGTAATCGCTATGCATCGATATCCATACTCGCTCGTTACGGCTCCTGAAATAATTGGGCGTAAGAACGTGGTATCAGCAGAATAGTTTGGTGGGAGTAAATTTCCACCACCGCCACCTGATCCAGCATTGTTATTAGCCTGTGATAATATACGATTCTGACAAGCGTTTACATCCTCGTTTTCTCCACAGCCTTTACTTGCCCACATATTGATAGATTCTTTTTGCATACGGATTTGATCTTTAATATCTACTTTAATCGTCGCAATTTCTTCTAGATGATCCTTCATCTTTTTATTCTCTTCTTCTAGCTTTGCCTTCTGTTCATTTAACTGTTTTTGCTTCTCATCGAGTTCTTTTTGTTTTTTTTCATTTTCCTCGATCATGTTTTCATATTCTTCTGTCAATGAATCATTATAGGCAGCAAGCTGTTCAGATACAGACATACGATAGATGAAATCCGTAAAGTCTTGTGCCCCCATAGCATACTCTAAATATGCATTTTCACCATTTGATATTTGCATAAAGCTGATGATACTTTTTATTTCTTTTTCTTTTTCTTTGATTTGCTTTTGTAAATTTTCAATTTCTTCCTTCTTCTTTTGAATATCTGCTTCTAATGTTTTGATCGATTCTTGAATACTAGCAATCGTCGTCTCGTTTTGATCTATCTTACCTTGCGTTTCCTTTTCTTCCTGTTGTTGCGCTTGATATTGTGCTTCTAATTGATTTACTTTCGCACGCATCTCTGCTAAAGTTTCCGCATGCGCCTCTTCTTGTGGAATAACAATGATTGTGCATAAAAGAATCATGCATAGTATAAAACTAAACCCTTTTTTCATGTATCCACCTACCTTCTTATAAGATTATAACATATTTCGACAATCTTTGAAATAGCTACTATTTCAAAATTGTAAAGTAAAAAGAAAATCTATTTTTTGATTTTCTTTTCTTTCCCTTGTCGATAACATTTTTTTCCTGTTTGTTCGTACAAAAAATTTTCAAATTGTAACAAAATATTTTTTATTTCTTCTTCCTCTTTGGTTAAAGTATCTTTTTGTAACAATCTTTTCAATTGTTTTAATGCGCGATATTTCCATTCAGACATGCTCTTTCCATTGGCGAATGATTCATCAAAGCGTCTTGTAATATCCTTATTTCGCTGTAAGCAAGCTACTTCGTAAATCGAAATTTGTTTTTTCCACTGTGATACCTTAGAAAAATGGCTATCTAAAATATCTGAAGCGGCTTGGAACAATTCTTTCTTTTCTTTTTGTTTCTGAGAGACGGGATCAAAAGTTTCAAATCGCTGTTGTTCGCCATAAAACCAACTTCCCATATGCGTTCCATCTTGAAAACGATGTGGATCTTTTTTCGTAATTTTTTTATTTCCTTCTAAACATGCATTCACGTATTCACATAGTTTTCTTCCGTATGCGGTGTTCCAAGAGTTTTTTCGCAAATTGTAAAGTTCATTTTCTAGTGTTGCAAACAAATAAAGTCGTTCCTGTTCCTCTTCGTTTAACTTACGATCTTCTACCAACCATTTTCGAAAAGTTCTTCTCTGCTCGCGAATCCATTCGTACATACTTGTACCATCGTCGAAAGCCAATGTAGAAGCATGGCTAGGAAATTCATAAGTATATTGAATCACGTAGTGTAACTCATCGATCTTTTTCTTATATTTTGCCCTCTTTGAAAATCCAGTTTCTATCCATTTTTCCAATTTTTGAAATAGTTGATATTGTTTCTTTTCCTCTTCTGACAATGTATTCAGATCATTTTCCCAACGTCTCATTTTCGCCTTCTGATCATTATACCATTTATCCATACGCGTATGATCGCTAAAATATCCAGGATGTCGGCGTGTTGGGATAGATTGATTGTCCTCTGTAAATTTCATAAATTCCTCTATCTTCGCCTGAAATCGAACTGAAGGAGAATATGAATATAATAAGTCATCAAGTTCAGCAAACATCTGTACCTCTATCATCTCTTGCGACGAAAGTTCTTTTTCCTGGCTTCTCCATTTTTTCATCTTATCACTCATCGTCTGATACCAATATCCTTTGTCAACTCCATCTTGAAATAGAGAACCAGACTGCAATGTGACATTGTGTTTCAATCGCTTCACTTCACTCGCGTATTCTTGAATTCTCCCCCTTAATTTCGCCTGTTTTCCATAAGTCGATTCCACTCTGTCAACAAAATGCCTTACCTCTTCTTCTTCTTGTTTTGCCTGCAAGGATTTCTTCTTTAAAAATTGAAGAATATGAGAATACCAAAAATAAACATTTCCTCCATCAGAAAAATATAAATTATCTTTTGGCGTTGGTATATGACCGATCGATTGTGCGATCGCTTCAAACTCTGTCATCTTTTCCTTTCTCGTTAACATGAAATCACCCCTTTTGTCAGGGGGTTATTATATCACATATGAAAAAAAAGGCAAATTGCCTTTATTTGGGTTCGATCAAAGATAACGCAACTTTCTTTTTATCTAGAAAAATATCTTCTACATAACAATCGACGATATCTCCTACACTGACGACCTCCATTGGATGTTTAATATAATGATCCGTCAATTTGGAAATGTGCGCTAATCCATCGTTTTTTAGCCCGATATCAATAAACACACCAAAGTCTACGACATTTCGCACCGTTCCTTGTAATTTCATTCCCTTTTTCAAATCTTCTAAATGGAGTACATCACTTTTTAATAGAGGTTGTGGCATATCATCTCTCGGATCTCTATTCGGTTTTAAGAGAGTGTCGATAATATCTTTTAGCGTATATTCATCCGTGTGAAGTTCGTCTTTCATGCGAACTTGATCTACTTTCGACAACTTCTCATTCCACTCTTCTGTTCCGATTTGCGATAAAGATAAATCTAATGCTCTTAAGAGAGCTAAAGTTAATTCATAACTTTCCGGGTGAATTCCAGTACGATCTAATACATTTTCAGCATCTGGAATACGTAAAAATCCGATGGCTTGTTCATAAACTTGATCACTTAAAATTTTTTGCTTTTTCAATTCTTCTCTAGATGTGAATTTGCCATGAAGATCACGGTACGATAAGATTTTATCGATGTTGCGTTTCGTAATTCCCGCAACGTACTTTAATAGAGAAGCACTTGCCGTATTTACGTTTACTCCAACAAGATTGACAGCCTTCGTCACGACAAAGTCGAGGGATTCCGATAATTGTTTTGAAGGAACATCATGTTGATAAAGTCCTACTCCGATGCTTTCCGGGTCTATCTTTACAAGTTCTGAAAGAGGATCTTGTAATCTCCTACCGATACTGATCGCACTTCTTTCTTCGACGTGTAAATCTGGAAACTCTGAGATCGCTAACTTACTCGCAGAGTATACAGAGGCACCTGCTTCATTTACGATGATATATTGGACAGGTCTTTTCGTATCTTTAATCGTATCTGCAACAAATGTTGCACTTTCTCTTGATGCGGTTCCGTTTCCAATCGCAATAATATCGACTTTATACTGGTCGATCAAATCAAGTAAAATCTTTTTCGCTTCTGCTACCTTGTTGTGTGGTTCATGAGGATAAATAACTTTAATTGTTTCCATTTTTCCAGTCTCATCCATTACTGCAAGTTTACATCCCGTTCTATAAGCAGGATCAAATCCTAATACCACTTTTTCCTTCATCGGTGGTTGCAATAGTAATTTTTCTAGGTTATTCCCAAAATTATCGATCGCAACCTCGTTCGCTTTTTCCGTAAGTTCACTGCGAATCTCTCTTTCGATACTTGGAGCAATCAAACGTTTATAGCTATCTTTTATTGCATCCAATACAAGTGGTGTAACAAAAGAAGATTCATTTTTTATTACCTTCTCTTTCAAATAAGATTCGATGTATGCTGTATCGACATCGATAGAAACATTTAATACTTTTTCTTTCTCACCACGATTGAGTGCAAGAACCCTATAAGACTTTAACTGACGTACTGGCTCTTGAAATTCATAGTACATCTCATATACTTTACCTTCATCTTCTGCATTCTTTTTCTTCGTAGATTTTAACACACCTTTTTGATAAGTTGTTTTACGAATCCATTTTCGATAAAAGGCATTATCACTAATCCACTCTGCAATGATATAAGCTGCTCCTTGTAAAGCATCATCTACTGTTTTTACTTTATCATTTACGAATTTACTAGCTAACGATTCTAATGATCCTTGCGTTGGAAAACTCATACACATTTTGGCAAGAGGTTCTAACCCTTGTGCGATTGCCTCTGTTGCCTTTGTCTTTTTTTTCTCTTTGAACGGACGGTATAAATCTTCTACTTCTACTAACTTCGTTGCCTTCATAATTTCTTTTTTCAAGTCGTCCGTCAACATTCCTTTTTCGTCGATCAAGCGAATGACATCCTCTTTTCTTTTCAGTAAATTCACTTGATATTCGTAAACTTCATAAATTTGACGAATCTGTTCCTCATCTAAATTTCCAGTTGCTTCTTTTCTGTAACGAGCAATAAAGGGGATTGTATTCCCCTCTTCTAATAGCTTTAAAGTCGCTTCTACTTGTTTTGTCTTAACTTTTAAATCTGCACTAATCTCTGTTATTATTTCTCGATTCATAATTCCCTCTTATCTGTCTTAAGCTAACTTGTTTTTCTCAATAAATTTCTTTAATGTATCTCTATCTGTATATCCTTGGATCGTGTCGACAACTTTTTTATTTTCGATTACCATTACCATTGGAATCATATAAGATTCCTTTGTTGCATCCGTAAGTCCCATAAATTCAGTTTCTTTTCCTGCTGTAATAATTTTCGTCATATCTAAATAATACGCTTGTACTCCTGTATCTTTTAATACCGCATTGATAATTGGCAAGAATTCTCTCGAGTTGTCATCGTCTCCAGCAATGTAAACTAACTTTTTATCAGACGCTTTCTCATAGTATTCTTTATACTCTTTGTATTCAATCTCAATCAAACCACCTTGTGCATTGTGGAGTGCTACATAAAGAACTCCCACTAAACACATGATAAGTCCAATGATTAAAATACTGAACTTCTTCACTCCAAAGTTCTGAATTTTCTGTTTCGTCGTCAGCTTTTCTTTTTTTACGCTATCTTTTTTATCCATTTTGTTCCTCCCCTTATCTTATATAAAATATTATAACACAATTTTTTTCATTGTGGCAATCACATTTTATTGGATTGCAAAAAAGAGCTGAAAAGCTCTCATCCTGCAATCACTGTAACATTCCCTACGCTACCAGTAGCAAATGTACATAAATCATGTTCATATGAATCATTATCACAGATATTACACCAATCAAATGCACGTCCTGTTAAATTAGTAATTGTCATATTATCGTTGGTTGCAAATGCTTGATCACCAATTGTAATTACCGATGAAGGAATCGTTAAATTAGCTAATTGACTACCCAAAAACGCAGATGATCCAATTGTTTGTAAATTGTTTGAAAGGGTAACAGATGTTATAGAGTTATTCGAAAATGCACTGCCTTCAATAGATATTACAGAATCTGGAATTACAACTGTCTCTATTTAATTTTCCCAAAAAGCACCAAAAGCGATCGTAGTAAGTGAGTTGGATAAATTTACACGTTGCAGTTGATTTAAGCCAAAACTCTGTTGGCCAATCGATTTAACCGAATCAGGTATATCTATTACTGTCAAATCATTTCCGAAAAACGCTCTATCTTCAATATTTTCTATTTCATTCGAAATCGTTACACTAGTGAGTCCTTTTGTAGAAAATGCAGAAGTTCCAATCGTTGTTATTGTTTTTCCATTGATTGTGCTTGGTATTATAACATCGGTTATCGTATCACTACATAAATAATCTGTAATTGTCTCTCCAGTAGAATTTGTTTCAAAACAAGTTTCAGTTGTTGGTGGCAATGTTGAAGACGACGTCGTTTGCTCGTAATTTAATTCTATTTCTAACGTCTTTCCCATCGATGGTAGACTCGTCGC
>USET01000023.1 GCA_900553765.1 uncultured Mycoplasmatota bacterium | reverse complement strand
AATCCGACACCACACCACCTTGATATTTCCATTCTTTTCTCAGAACATCTGTCAGTAAGTATTTATTTCTTGCTCCAAATTCGCCATTAATCCTGTTGTATGAAGCCATTACAGAAGTCGGTTTTGCTTTTTTCACAACTTCTTCAAAAGCCGACAGATATATTTCCCTAAGAGTTCTTTCATCAATCTGGCTATTGGATGTCATTCGTCTTGTTTCCTGTGAATTAACAGCATAATGCTTTAAGCTCGTACCTATTCCAAGACTCTGTACACCTTCGATATATCCCGTTGCCAGCTTTCCTGTCAAATACGGATCTTCACTGAAATATTCAAAATTTCTTCCGCATAAAGGAGAACGCTTGATATTGATTCCGCAACCTAGTACAATGGATATCTGCTCTTTTTTTGCTTCTTTCGCAATCGCTTCACCCATCTTTTTAACAATAGCAGGATTCCAACTGCAGGCTATTGCACTTGCAGTTGGAAAACAGGTTGCTGGCTTACTGGTTTCAATATCCCCAACCTTTTCCTGCTCCAGTTTTCGAATCCCATGTGGTCCGTCTGTCATCATAATAGAGGGGACTTTTCCATTACAGTCATAAGTATGCCAGTCACCAACACCGCCTAAAAGCCGGATTTTTTCATCTATTGTTAACTGTTCACATATTTTATCAATGTTCATGGCTTATCCCCTCTTTCAAAGTCCATATCTAATGCCAATATTCTGTCGAATTGCGTCCATATCATTTTATTACGCCATTTTTATAAGGCGGAAGTGCATTGGTAACATATCCCGATGTATTATGTGTCGTTGCACCATCTACTGCTTTTCCCCAAATATCATACGCTCCATTTACTCCATGCAGATCCGTACAATCATTGAGTGCATCTGCAATTCCCAGGGGACTAAATGCATCTCCATTAAATACAACCTCTCCAGATCCTTTGTTATGACACAAATGTGCATGAGTATCTGCTGTTCCGATAATGTTTTCACCACTTGACGGTCTCGCCATCACGTTCGATGTCGTTATTGGATTCCCATCCCCGTCATAAAAATAAATATTTATATCTGCTTCCGGAAAATCATAATATTACATACGGATTTCAAGAGGGGGACTATCAGGTAATAGAACACCATATGAGTCATATTCACACGACGTTTACATATCGTCATTTAGGAGAAGAATATGATGTCGTGTCACCTTTACTCGGAGACTACAATATCTACAATTTATTAATTACGATCGTAATTTTAACAGAGTTAGGAATTGATATTACGACATTATTGCGTGTGATACCAACTTTAAAAGCACCTGCTGGACGTATGGAGACTGTGCCATATAAAACGAATAATATCATTATCGATTATGCACATACACCAGATGCGATCGAAAAGATTATTACGACTGTAAAACCACTTACAAAGGGAAAAATATTTGTTGTTTTTGGATGTACTGGAGACCGAGATCGCTTAAAAAGACCACTTATGACAGATTTAGTGACGAGATTAGTTGACTACGCGATTATTACGATTGATGATCCCCACAACGAAGACCCAAATCAAATTGTCGACGACATGATCAAAGGATTACAACAATCAAATTACGAAGTGATCTTAGATCGAGGAAAGGCAATCGCTCGTGGTATTGAGTTATTACAAGAAAATGATATTTTATTGATTCTGGGAAAAGGACATGAAGAAGTAATTATATATAAAGATCAGAGAATTCCATTTAATGATAGAAAAGAAGTGGAAAAATATTTGAAGGAAAAAGAAATGTCAGGAGCAAATATGTGATGGATATAAAAGTAAAAAATAATGAAATTCAAATCATGGAACGGGGAGAAGTGATTGGGAGACTATGTTTTGAAGAAAAAGAAAAAACGATCATCGTGACCCATACATATGTCGATGAAGCTTATCGAGGAAAACATTTAGCGCAAAAGTTGATGGAAGTTTTTATATCTTATTTAGAACCTCTTGGGAAACAGTGTATTCCAAGCTGTAGTTATGCGAAACATTGGTTTCAAAAACATCCTGAAAAACAATACCTTATTAATTCAAATTATGTAGAGCAATAGAGAAATCTATTGCTTTTTTTGAACCATTCGCCTAGGAGTTACATAGAATACACCGAGAGGTGATATTTTGAAATACAAGACAGATTCTAGGAAGGTGGAAAAGGGAGATATTTTTGTTGCCCTTCGAGGAGTAAATCACGACGGCCATTCGTACATTGCTGATGCGATTGAAAAAGGGGCTACCAAAGTTGTAGCGGAGGAAGGATTATATCCAGTAGAGACATATATAGTCAAAGATACACATGAATATTTGGTACAAACTCTAAAAAGAGAATATTATGATGAAATTAAAGATTTAAAATTAATTGGAATTACGGGTACCAATGGAAAAACAACAAGTTGTTATCTCATTCATCAAGCATTGAATCGACTTGGTAGAAAGTGCGGATATATTGGTACGATCGGGTTTTATATAGATGAAAAAATATGTGATCTACCAAATACGACACCTGATATTTTAGATTTATACGACATGTTATTGACATGTAAAAAAGAAGGCTGCGAATTTGTCGCGATGGAAGTAAGTAGCCATTCATTAGATATGAATAGAGTGGACGGCTTGTTATTTGACTATGCGATATTCACGAATTTGACGCAGGATCATTTAGATTATCATGGTAATATGAAAAATTACGCACTTGCGAAACAAAAGTTATTTCGAAAAACGAAAGAACAAGGGACATGTTTTATCAACATAGATGATGATAATAGTTATCATTTTTTACTTCCGGAAAATCATAATATAACATATGGTTTTCGCAATGGAAGTTATCGGATTACTAATATGACATATAGTTTAGGACATACTGATTTTATCGTTTCTCACGAAGGGGAGAAGACGTATCAAATGAAATTAATTGGGAAGCATAATTTATATAACATGCTTGTCGTTATTATGTTGTTAGAAGAGTTAGGAATCGAAGAAAGTGAAATCAGAAAGACGATTTCGCTACTAGAAGAACCTCGAGGTCGAATGGAATGTGTGCGATATCATGATGCACTCATTATTGTTGATTATGCACATACGCCAGATGCGGTTTCAAATGCGATTCGTGCGGTATTAGAAATTCCACATGGTAAAATTTATACGATCATCGGTTGTGGAGGCGATCGCGATCGAGCAAAACGACCTGAAATGGCGAAGATTGCAACGAATTTATCTGATTGTGTGATTTTTACGAGTGATAACCCGAGAAATGAAGATCCAGAACATATTTTAGAAGATATGGAGCATGGACTTGACAATACAAACTATGAAAAGATTGTAAATAGAAAAGAAGCGATCAATAGGGGTATACAAATGTTACAAAAAAGTGATATACTGTTATTGCTTGGAAAAGGGCATGAAACTTATCAAGTTATAGGAAATAAAAAAATACACTTTGATGACATGGAAGAAGTGAAAAAAATAATTAAATAGAGGTGATATCGTGCTAATACTTGCAAAAGCGATACTGGCAATGATGATAGGATTTATCTTGTCGGTGATTATGGGATTAATTTTAATTCCTCTTTTAAAACGATTGAAAATAAAACAGAAGGTGAGTGTTTTCTTAAAGAAACGGCATCAAGAAAAAAATGGGACACCGACAATGGGAGGACTTATTTTCATTATTCCGACGATCTTGACGGTCATTATCCTTTTATTTATGAACAAGATCGAACTGACTGAAAATCTATTTATCGTTATGTTTGTCTTTATTGCTTATGCATTATTAGGCTTTATCGATGATTATCTGAGCATTAAACGTGGCCACAACGAGGGACTAACAGAAATTCAAAAGCTATTCGGTCAGCTGTTAATCGCATTGATTTTCTTTTATATTTTTATGAGAAGTGGATCTTCTCCAGTATTAGATATTCATACGCTCGGAATTAAAATTAACATGGGATGGTTCTATGGAATTTTCTTATTGTTTGTTTTAGTTGCTAGTAGTAATGCGGTAAATTTGACAGATGGATTAGATGGTCTTGCAGGAGGATTATCAGCGATTGCTTTCTTAGCTTTCGCACTGATTAGTTGGAATTCTAAATATGTTGCTGGTAGCGAAGATATTGCTATTTTCTGCTTTATCTTAGTTGGTTCATTATTAGGATTTCTACTATTTAATACTCACCCAGCAAAGGTATTTATGGGAGACACTGGTTCTCTAGCACTTGGTGGAACTCTTGCATCTGTTGCTATTATTACAAGCCATGAGATTACTTTAATTATTGTAGCAGGCGTATTTGTAGTAGAAACGCTCGCTTGTATTATTCAAATGATTTCTGTTCGTTACTTTCATCGTAAAGTGTTCTTGATGGCTCCACTTCACCACCATTTTGAAAAACTTGGTTGGGATGAAAGAGATGTCGTAAAAGTATTTTGGACAGTAGGACTTATGTTGAGTATGGCAGCGATAGCGTTTGGCGTTTGGATTTAGATGCAAAAGCATCTTTTTTCTTTTGTAAATTACTTTTCAAATAGTTTAAATTTTGATATAATCTAGGTATACTAGGAAAAGATATGGGGGATGTTCATGCAAAAAGAAGAAAATGAAGTATTAGAAGAGATTGAGATTATCGATGATTTTGATGATGAAATACCCGCAGAACCACAGAAAAAACAAAATGATATAGAAGAAGAAAAAGATAGTGGTGCAACACCGATCGAGGAGCGTAAGATAGAATCCGCTCCTGCCATGACACAGTTGCAAGAGGAATTACGTCGTGAAACACTTGCGACACACAAAGAGGAAGCGCATATAGCTCAACCTCAACCATTAAAACCTATGGTTGATAAACAAGAAGAGGTTAAGATAAAAGAAGAAAATATCGCTCCTATGGAAGAGACATCGAAAGAAGACGTAAAGGCGAATTTATCAGAACAACCAGTTGTAGCGGAGGCAACTGAAAAAGTATCGGAATCAGAACCAAAGATCGATGAGGAGTTAATTCATTCGAGCTTGGAAAATACAATGTTACTTAATAAAGAGTTGTTAAAAGCGGCAGCAGCGGAGACAGTAAAAGAAACAAAGGATGAATCGAAAGAAAATAAAAAAGGAATTATTTTTGTCATCATTATCTTTGGTTGTCTTATTATCTTTACGGCTTTGATTCCATTTATTTTAAAAATGTTCGAATAAAAACTTGAATGAAAATTACCATTCAAGTTTTTTAGTAACTTATTTTTGATAGTTCTATAATTTGATCCATATCGTCATCGTTTGCCATGATATTTTTGTGCTTTTGATGGCATCGTTCACATTCATAGATAATTTTATAAGTATGTTTAAACTTTTCGATTCCGATAGGTTTTAAAAGTCCCAAACATTGATTCGCACGATCTCCAGGCATAATATCTACATGTTTTGAAAACAGACAATATGGGCAGTGATCTCGTGCCGTATAGTTCAATTTAGGAACAGATTTTCCACAATGTTCACATATAAATGTTTCATCTTTCATGGTAAAATGTTTCATAAGATCACCTTTTCATAGTATAACATACATCGCATATTCTCTCAATATCGTGATACCTAAAAGAACCTAGATGATTGGAATTGAATATGATATAATATGGTGTGAACGGATGTGAGAATATGAATTACAAGATAATGATTCACGAGTTTGAAGGACCATTGGATTTACTTCTTCATTTAATTAAGGAATCGGACATTGAAATATTAGATATCTCCGTAGAGGAGATCACGAAACAATATATGGATTATATTGACGCGATGGAAGAATTGAATTTAAATATCGCAAGTGAATATTTAGTAATGGCAGCGGAATTATTAGAGATGAAATCAAGAGAATTACTTCCTCGCAAGAAACAAGAATTAGAAGATGATTATGAAGAAGATCCGAAAGCTCGTCTCATAGAACGCTTATTAGAGTATAAACGATATAAAGAGGTCACACCAGAATTAAAGGAGTTAGAGGAAAATAGAAAACAAGTTTATACAACAGAACCATTAGATTTAAAACAATTTCAACAGAGTGATGACGTTATGATTGACGACGTAAGTTTAGATGATTTACTTGTGGCTTTTCAAAAGTTTTTAGCAAGAAAAGAATTAGAGAAGCCACTTAGTACAAAAGTGACAAAACGTGAGTATTCTGTTAGTACTCGCAGTAAAGAAATTAAAAGTATTTTAAAAGAAAAAGGAAAAATATCATTCGATGAATTATTTGAAGTCTATACGAAAGATTATTTTGTTGTAACTTTTTTATCTATTTTAGATTTGGCTAAGAAGCAAGAATGTCAAATCAGACAAGATCATAATTTTGAAAGTATTGAAATTTTAGCAAAGGAGGGAAAATAACGTGAATCAAAAAGCGCTATTGGAAGGTCTTCTTTTTGTGGTTGGAAGTGATGGCATTACATTGAAACAAATCGCAGAAGTGTTAGAAATAGACGAAGCAAAAGCACTAGAACTTCTGAATCAATTAGAGGGTGATTATCAAGCAGAAACTCGTGGAATTCATATCGCATTATTTGGGGATACGTTTAAATTAACGACGAAGAAAGAACATAAAGAAATATATCAGAAATTAGTAGAAGACATAGATCAGTCGTTTTTAAGTCAGGCGGCACTTGAAACATTGGCTATAATTGCTTATAACGAACCAGTTACTCGTATGCAAGTAGATGATATTCGCGGTGTAAGTAGTAGTCATATGATCCGTAAATTATTAAATAAAAATTTAATTCAAGAAGTAGGAAAATCAGATTTACCTGGACGACCAAATTTGTATGGAACGACGCAACAATTTTTAGATTATTTTGGATTGTCGAAGAAAGAAGATCTACCGAGATTAGATCCAGTAGAAGAAAAAAACGAAGAAACTGACTTATTCCAATCGAGATACAAAGAAGATGAATAAAAAGAAGCTTGTTATAGCTTCTTTTGTTTTTCTAAAATATCTGACGTGATCATTTCCGTTGTTGTTTTGATAAACTGTTTTACTTGATTGAGATTAAAAACGTAATTTTTCTGTTGTTTTGAATTTTGAATAATGACGCCCATTTTATCTACTAGAATTGAAAGTTGATCGATAGGAATTTCATCCATCTCAATTTCAGGAAGAGACAGTGGCTCGTAAAAAAGAGAAAGGTCCATGTGGTAAGCATCTAATAATTTAATATTGAGATCGGTATAGTCATTATAAATATATTTGATTCCTTCCTTGCGTGATAAAGGAAGTGTTTCACCATTTAATAGTGTAATAGATTTCTCATGCTGAAATTCAGGAACAAAATATTTAAACCATAGATAGTCAGTATATAAATGAACATAATAACCTAAAATGAAAGGATGATCTAATTTCGATTGATATTTTTGTAAGAATCGATTTAAATTCGGAATGTCTTTTTGGTTTGGATCATCGATCATATCTATAAAATGAGATCGTTCTTTTGTCTGCCCAATTTGTTTACTAAGATCTGGGGCAATGGCGCCTAGTAAAAAATCTTTTTCATTTTGATGAATAGTCTTGTTGATTTCTTTTGCAACTGCAAGATGAATCATAACACTTGCCATCTTATCACCTCTATGCAATGATAACATAAAATATAAAATTATGAAAGTATACAAAAACTCGAACTATAACAGTTCGGGTTTGATATCAATATGGTGCTCGTGGCCGGACTCGAACCGGCATGGTATTGCTACCAATGGATTTTGAGTCCATCGCGTCTACCAATTTCACCACACGAGCGGGTCCATAACCATTATAGCAAATATTATAATGAATTACAAGCTGTCATTTTTGATTTCTATCATATATAATGAGAGTAGAAGAATAGGGGTAGAAAATAGGAGTAAGTTGTATGCAAAGACAAATCATAACTATGAAAGCATTTATCATCAATGAGGAGAAGAACACAATATTTTTGATGAGAAAAAAATCTATTGGAGATTATTGTAGCAAGTGGGAAATTCCAAGCGGAAGTATGGAGTTAGGGGAAACTACTACTGAAACATTTAAAAAAGAAGTAAAAAAAGAGTGTGGTTTAAATATCGAGGTGGGGAAACATATGACGCGACCATGGCAATGGATGATTGGCACTTCCGACGGAAATTTTGTCCATATGATTGCTGTAGGAAAGGTTTGTAGAATACTTGAAAAGAAAGACCTTTGTTCAAGAAGAAAATATTTAGAGACAAAGTGGGTTCCAATTGAAGAAGTATTGGAATATGATTTAGAGACGAATTTAATACCTAATATGAAACTATTTATTGCCTATTATCGCGATCGTAAACAACATGAATTACCCGTATTTGTGAAAGATGACGGTGATTTACAAAGTATATTCGAATATCGACCACCTAAGTCAAAACAAATTAAGAGGCTTGTATGAAGATAGTAGTCAGTGATTATGATAGAACATTTCATACAGCAATAGAGGATTTAAAAGAAAATCAAAGAGCAGTGAAATTATTCCGCGAACAAGGAAATATTTTCGTGTTTGCAACAGGGAGAAGTTATCAAGATTTTAAGAGAGAAGCTGATCGATATCAATTGCACTACGATTATGTAATTATCAATCATGGAGCGATGATATTGGATCAACACGATCGAATTTTGTATCATGTAGAGATAGATGATTCTGTGATAGAAAGTCTGCAACGCGTATTACGTTTGGAGTTGTGTACTTATTCATTTTGCTGTAGTGGTAAAGAAAGCAGATTACAAATTACAGATTCACATCTTTCAAAAATTCATTTAGAATATAATGATGATAGAACCGCACGAGAAGTAGAATTTGACGTAAATACTACATATGAAGGAAAGCTCATTGCTTATCATATCTCCGATTGTAAATTAGAAATTGTGGCATCTTCAGTAAATAAGGCACATGCGATTTCCTTGCTAGCAGATAAATTTCATTGGGATGGATCGCAAATATATACGATAGGTGATGGTAATACGGATCTTCTTATGATCAAGACATTTCACGGCTTTCGAATGAACCATTCAGTTTCAGCTTTGATACCATATGCTAAAGGAAGTTATGATTCTGTTTTTCAAATGATTTATGATATTATGGAACAATAAAAAGTTCACTTTGTGAACTTTATTTTTTTGGATAAATCGCAATTAATGTAACTTCTGTTGCAAATATATTATTTCCTTGAGTTCGTAAATAGAATTGGTACCCCGGCTTTATTTCATCGATCATGTGTGGGATTTTCCACATGTCTTCAAAAGAGTGATAAACAGATAAAAATAGATTTGGAGTATCTTGTTTGATATGATTGATTGCTCCTAGAATCGCTTTTTGTTCGCTTCCTTCGATATCCATCTTTAACATAGTAATTGGTTCTTTAATGTCTTCATCAAGAGTGATAGCTTCTATTTTTGTCGCACCATAATCGCGAACTGTATTAGCACTTGCATCCACCGTACTAGGTTCGATGAAAACTGTTTGACTTTGATCGATGACAGCATTATTTTTCAGAATGATATTCGGATAGAATCGTAAATTTTTTTGCAATTTTTGAAAAGTTTCTTCGGTAATTTCATAACCGTAGATTTTTTTATAGGAATCCACTCCGTAGACGTTTAAATAGTCTAAGATCGTATCTCCTGTATAAGCACCTAAATCGACGAAAACTTCTTCTGCAGCTGTTGGAACGATGTCGAGATCAAAGTATGGACTATAGTTTTTTTCTAATGCACTTCCAAGCGTAATAAAGTCAAATTGATACCAATTATTTAAGATTGCGAACAGTAATTTTTTAGAACGGTAATCTTCAAGTCGTTCATATAGATGAACAAAATCATCTAAATGGTGGAAGAGTACATTGGCCCTTTGATGAATGTGGTCGAAATCATTTTTTTCTGCGTTTAGCGATCCCCAATAATCGAACTTTTGAAAATAATCTTCTAATGATTGATGTAACTCAGGGGAGAGATTTAAATAATGTCGTTTGATTGTTTCAAACAACATATCTTCACTTTGTGTATTTAAAAAGCGAATGAGTTGATAAAAATTTCGATCGGTAATATTCATATATACCTTCTTTCTATTTTTTTTATATGTTCAAGCAGAATAAATTATGATAAAATAAATGGAAAGAGAATTCTAGGTTGGCAAAGTGTTTGGTGAGGATTGGAGTTTTTTTATGAATGAACTAAGAGTTTTAATGAAATTCAAAAATATCGATGGAAGGAAGATTCAAGAAATCTATCGCTTAAATCCAGAGGAGACAGTGGAAAAGCTGATTCGCTTTTTAGAAGAAGAGGTTATTTTCTGCGAATCACATGAATGCGAATTTTATCCGAAGTATCTATTTACAACTTTGAATCGAATTCAACAGTTATACGATGATTTATATGAACAAGGAAAAATGATTGCACCTTATTATAAGACATACTTAAAATTGTACGAGCGTGTGCGAAAGTTAGATAGAGAACATCGAAATAAACCTGAAGAAGAGCTTTCAATCGTAGAGGAAATTTATGGAACGATTTATTTTTTACAAGATATCGATAAAGCGCTTACCTTAATTCATGATAATTCCCTATGGTTGCTTGGAAGTGTGCAAGATCAGATGTTGATTGAAACAATTATGGATTCGTATTTTGAGGCAATGTTGCAGCCAGATGAGGAGAGATATCAATATTTTCTTAAGATCACCAAGGGAATCATTGGAATCATTGAAAGATATCCACATATTGAGAATAAGATGGCAGCTTATTTTGAGCAAAATAAGAACTATCATTTAGAGTTGGGCTTTCTTTTATCGAATCAATTTAGAACAAGATATCGTACACATGGACTTTTGATTACATCTTTAAAAAGAAATATACACTCTCCATCGATTAAACCAACGATTACAGTGGACGATGAGATTCAAAATCATATAAATGATTACATATTTACAATCGATAATGAAAATACAAATGCAAAAGAAGATGCGATTTCGTTTCGTAAAGATGAAAATGGAATTATTGTAACACTATATACGACGAATGTGGCAAGTATATTACGTCAAATGCCTCATATGGAAACAACAGCATTTTCAAAATGGTTTGCGCAATCTGGAAATCATTTATTTTCACAAAGTGATATTGCAACCTATTTTTCACTAGAAGAGCAAGTTCCTCGAGATGTCGTGACATATCAGTTTCAATTTGATTTACATTATCACTTGTTAAATGTTACTTTTGGACGTGCGAATATTACCGTAGATAAAAATTATACATATCAAGAGGCGAATGCTTATATATTGAAAAAAGAACAAGATATTTTTCCGTATTGGGAGGAAATCTATCAATTGATGAATCACTATCACCAGACAAATCATCATAAGAT
>USET01000022.1 GCA_900553765.1 uncultured Mycoplasmatota bacterium | reverse complement strand
GATCGATTGCGTGAAAAACTTAATATTGATGCACATGATGAAAGAAGATTAAAAGCTTGTCTATATTACGTCATGGAACAATTGACTTTTGCACGTGGAGATACCTATTTAGAATTACTAGATATCTACCGAGGCATGAATGATTATTTACATGAAGAACTCGACTCGGATTTGTTTGATTCTATCTTTCAAGAGTTGATCGATGAAGAAAAAATCGTGTTAGAAGAAGATAGTGTCTATTTGAAAGAGATCTACGACGCTGAAAATCGTGTGGTAGAAAAAATAAGAGGTTTACTTTCCATGCCACCAACAAAATATAAGAAGTTGGATACGGTATTGAAATCACTCGAAGAGCATAGTGGAATCGTATATAACGAGCAACAAGAACGAGCAATAAGGTCTGCTTTAGAAAACAATCTTTTGATTATTACAGGTGGTCCTGGAACAGGGAAGACGACGATCATTAAGGCTATCGTCGATTTATATCAACATTTAAATGGATGGAAAACAGATGAACTCATGGAACATTTAGCACTTTTAGCTCCTACTGGACGTGCAAGTAAACGTATGAGTGAGTCAACTTATTTACCAGCTTCTACGATTCATCGATTTTTAAAGTGGAATAAGGACAACAATGAATTTGCAATCAACGAATGGAATAAGGCACAAAATGATTTTATCATCGTCGACGAAGTGAGTATGATCGATTTACCACTTTTGGATCATCTCTTAAAAGGATTGAATCATCATATTAAATTGATATTGGTTGGAGATTATAATCAGTTACCATCTGTAGGTCCAGGGCAAGTATTAAAAGATTTTATCGAAAGTGGTGCGATCGAAACAATTCATTTGGATTTACTATATCGTCAGGATGAAAATTCTTATATACCTACACTTGCAAGAGAGATTGAAGAGAATCATCTTAGTCCTTCCTTTTTAGAAACGAAAAGTGACTATACTTTTTTGCAATGTTCTTCGGAGCATTTACGTCATAATTTAAAAAATTTATGTCATCAATTGGTAGAGAAAGGATACGACGAAAAAAGAGTTCAAATTATGGCTCCGATGTATCGTGGAGAAAATGGAATCGATCAGTTAAATCAAGAGTTACAAGAAGTCTTTAATCCAAGAAGTGATACGAAGCGAGAGTTAAAATATGGAGAAGTGATTTTTCGCGAGCAGGATAAAGTATTGCAACTTGTGAATATGCCGGATGAAAATGTATTTAATGGAGATGTCGGTGTGATTTCACAGATTGTCTCTGGAACGAGAAGTAAAACAGGAAAGACTGAAATCTATGTAGATTTTGATGGAAATGTCGTTCGTTATCAAAGTAAGGATTTTCCAAAATTGAAACATGGATTTGTTATTACAATTCACAAGTCGCAAGGAAGCGAATTTGAACTTGTCGTGATGCCGATGAGTCATACTTATCATCGTATGTTGTATCGTAAACTTGTATATACAGGAATTACGCGTGCAAAAAGAAAATTGATCTTACTTGGAGAACCACAAGCTTTTCAAAAGGCAGTTCAAAATAATGGAGAATATATACGTCGCACAAATTTAAAAAATAAATTGAAAACGATGTATAATGAAACGATTCGTGGGTAATCTATAAATGTATGTTAGAAAACATACGATATTCATATTTTTTGGCTGAGAGGTGATAGGATGAAAGAGGCAAGTAAAACTCTAGCGTTAATGGCGCTTGGAGGAACTGCTGTGTGGGCATACCAAAAGTATAATAAGCCTGCCATGAAGAAGATAGAAGATGCTATGAATCAAGGCTTGAAAAAAGCAAATGCGAAGTTAGAAGATATGATGTAACAAAAGTCCCCAAAACGGGGACTTTTATGTTTTTAAGGTTATGAAATTTTAAAAATATCCCATACTAATATTGGTGATTGTATGGAAATGAGAAAACGGCGAATCAATATTTTATTATTTTGTCTATGTCTTTTTACCTTTTTTTATTTGTTGCTAATTTTTATGCCAAAAAGAAAAGAAAAAATGATTGATATTGTTGGCCTGAACGTAAGTGTTGCACGTAAATTTGCACGCGATAATGATCTCAACTTAAAAGTGAAAGAGGTTTATAGTGACAAAGTGAGAAAAGACATCGTGATAAAGCAGAGTATTGTTGCAGGAAAGCAATTACAGGATAAGGATACATTGACTGTAACGGTGTCGTTAGGAAATGATGAACGAGAACTTTATAAAAAATACAAGGTAAATGAACTTGGTATGATTCCGATTGTCGTTTACCACGAAATAGAAAAAGTGGATGAAACCACAAAACAAGAAGATGGAACAACGGATAAAAATGGTTTCGTTCGAACAGTGGATGCCTTTAAGAAAGATTTACAATATTATTATGAACATCAGTATCGTATGATAGCGCTTCAGGATATGGTAGAAGGTAATATCGATGTAGAAATGGGGAAAAGCCCAATCGTATTAACGTTCGATGGAGGATATGAAAATACTGTTAAAGTGATCGGTGAGACGAAAAATGGAGAACTAAGAATAGATCCAGATTGTGCGCTTGGAATTCTAGAATCGTTTAAAAAACAATATCCAGATTTTCAAGTGACCGCTACTTTCTTTGTCAATGAACATTTATTTGGAGATAAGAAATATAATAAGAAAATTTTAAAATGGCTCGTAGAAAACGGATATGATATAGGAAATGGTACGATGACAGGAGCGGATATTACAGCATTAGATTATACGACAACGGAAAAAGAAATCGGTGGTATGTATCATTTATTTGAAGACTTGATACCGGAAGAGTATGTTTCTATTGTAGCACTTCCAAATGGTTCACCATATCAAGTAGATCATAAAAATTACGATGCGGTTTTAGAAGGGACTTACGACCAGTTTCACTATCAGACTTATGCGACATTACAACCTGAATTTGGTGCGAATGTCTCTTGTTTTGATCTTTCATTTTCGACAGATTTTATTAAGCGCATTAAGGCGTATCATAGTGAAGAAGTGACGGATAGCCTAGAAAATCAGATGCGAGAATTGGAGCAGACAAAATATATTTCCGACGGACATATAAAGCAGGTTGTCGTACCGAGAGAACAAAAAGCTCAGTTAAGGCTCGATATTGCACATGAAGTGATCACTTACGAGCCTTGATCTACTTTACGGTTCTTTTTTTGTTATCTATGTACAAATGAGGAAAAAAAGGTTATAATGAAAGCATAGGATAGGTCGATAATATGAAGAGAAGACAAGGTTTTACGTTAGTTGAATTATTAGGAGTTATTACTGTATTAGGTCTCATTGCTTTGATTGCCTTCCCAATTATTACAGGAAGTATTAATAAAGCGAAGAACAATATTTCAGAGGCAACAGCAAAAGTACTATATAGTAATGGGGAAAGCTATATTAAAGAAAATATCAATAATTATAAATTGACAGAGGATAATGTTTTTTGTATTTCGTTACAGCAACTTGCCGACGCAGGGAAGATAAATACGCCGGTGACAGACGCGCAAACGGGGAAGAATATTCCTCTTACGAAAACATTAAAATTTAAAGTAACGACGAATCGTAAATTGACACATGATCTCAATTTGTATGATCCATCCGAATGTAGTGCGATTTTGGAATCGACAGAATTTATCTTTGATTATACAGGTGGAGTACAGACATTTACAGCACCACGCGAAGGTGACTACCGCATTGAATTATGGGGTGCTGGAACAAATGATTACGCAGGTGGTAAGGGATCTTATACAAGTGGAGTTATTACATTACAAAGAGGAGATCGACTTTATGTCTATGTTGGAGAATCTGGTAAGAAAGGTTCTAGCGGAAATGAAGAAACTCGAACGGTAGGAGCCGGTGCAGCAGCGACGTTCAATGGTGGTGGAGCAGGAGGAAATGCGAGCGGAAGTGAAACGTACGGATTTTCTACTTATTCTGGAGGAAACTCTGGAGGAGGCGCTACAGATGTTCGTTTAGTTGGTGGAGCATGGAATGATGCAGAAGGGTTAAAGAGTAGAATTATGGTAGCTGGTGGAGGAGGCGGCCACGTCTATAGAGACACTGGGTACGATAATCAAAAAGGAAATGCGGGAACGACAAATGGCGAAAAAGGTGCTCTTCCATCAAGTCTTGCTAATTATCCAAACGATGTAGCAAAACGTGGAACTGGAGGTACTCAGACGACTGGAAATGCATTTGGTATTGGCGGAAATGGAGCTAATGCTGGAATAACAGGAGCATGTAGTGGACATTCCGGAGGGGGTGGAGGATACTTCGGTGGATTTGGAGGATCTTCAACCGGTGGAAATTGTCACAACATGGGAGGAGGCGGAGGTTCATCTTTCGTTTCAGGATGTACAGGTTGTAGGGCAGTACTAGAAAGTGGAGCAATTGGCACTTCGAATATACATTACTCTGGTAAAGTATTTAAACAAATCGAGATGATTAGTGGAAATGCAGTGATGCCAAATCCTCGTGGAACAGTAAAAATTACAGGAAATGAAGGAAATGGATTTGCTCGTATTACAATCATAGAAAAATAGGTGAGTTTATGAAAATAAAAAGTGGATTTACATTGATTGAATTGTTGGGAGTTATCATTATCATTGGAATATTATCCGTCGTTGCGCTCCCTCAAATCATCAACCAGATGAATAAATCAAAAGGAAATATTTCTTCCGCAACGATAGAAGTTTTCTATCATGCAGGAGAAATCTATCTCGATAAGAATCAATCGACTTATCATCAAAATGCAGGGAATACCTTTTGTGTTTCGTTAAAAGAACTAACGGATGCCGGAGAATTAGAAGCACCATTGATCGATGCAAATAGTGGACAAGAAATCAGTTTGACCAAAGTATTGAAATTTACAGTAGAGGATCGTACAGGAGTAGAAATGTTAAAATACGACCTAAAATTGTATGAGCCTTCAGAGTGTAAACAAGTAAATGAATAAGGAATGAGGTAATAACCTCATTTTTTGTTTATATTTGGACAAAATAACAAAATGTAATAAATAAATGATTCTTTGGAATATGATGAAAGAGAAAAATCTATTAAAAATTATGAATGTTTTTATCGTGTGTAAAATCGAAATAAAAAAATCTCTTGAAAAATTATAAAGTTATGATATAATCAAATTATAGTTAAAAAGCGATGAACACGGAGTAGTAATAAAAGGATGTCGTTTTAGAGAGCCTGTGGTGCTGAAAAACAGGTACGACAAATTTTATGAATTCACCGTCTAGCTGTGTATGAAAGTATGTCCGGTAACGCGTTATAGTTTTGAGTGTATATCGATTACGATATAAAATAAGGTGGTACCGCGTCAATCACGTCCTTAATTGGATGTGATTTTTTTTGAATTAGAATAGGAGTGAATGGGATGAAAGATAAGATTGAACAATTACAAAAAGAAATTGAAGCCAAAGTAAAAGAAGTTAAAAATATAAAAGAGTGGAATGATTTAAAAGTTGAATATCTAGGAAAGAAGGGACCTATTAGTGCGATTCTTGCTGGAATGAGAGATCTTAGTATCGAAGAGAAGAAGGAGACAGGAAAACTCGTTAATGAGTTAAAAGAGACTGTTAGTACTTTATTCGATGAGCAACGTACAAAGATAGAAGCGAAGGAATTAGAAGAGAAACTATCAAAAGAAGAGATTGATATCAGTTTACCAGCAACGAAGATTCCAGTAGGAACACCAAACATTTTAGAGAAATTGATCGAGGAATCAGAGGAGCTTTTCCTGAGTATGGGATACGACGTTGTAGAAGGACCTGAGCTCGAAAAAGATTACTATAATTTCGAACTTTTAAATTTACCGAAGGGGCATCCAGCGCGTGATGCACAGGATACGTTCTATACGAAAGGGGAAGAGTTACTATTGCGTAGTCAAACTTCTCCTGTACAGGTAAGAACGATGTTAGCAAACGAAGAAAAAGAACCACTTCGTATCGTATGTCCAGGAAAGACATACCGTAGAGATGATGATGATGCGACACATTCTCATCAATTTACACAGATGGAAGGACTTTTGATCGATAAGAATATTTCTCTTGCCGATCTTAAGGGAACTTTCGATATCATTGCTAAAAAACTATTTGGAACAGAACGTGAAACGAGATTCCGTCCATCTTTCTATCCATTTACAGAACCATCTGTAGAACTTGATATTTCATGTTTCAACTGTGGTGGAAAGGGTTGTCCTTTATGTAAACATACTGGATGGATTACAGTTGGTGGAGCTGGAATGGTTCACCCACGTGTACTAGAAAATGGTGGATACGATCCAAAAGAATGGACTGGATTTGCATTTGGATTTGGTATGGAACGTCTTGCAATGTTGAAATATGGAATTACTGATATTCGAACATTCTATACGAATGATCTAAGAGTTACAGATACATTCAACAGAAAGGAGGCAGAGTAATATGGCGATTAGTATGAATTGGGTACGTGATTATGTCGATTATAAAGATGCGGATTTAAAAGAAGTTGCTGATAAGATTACGCGTGCTGGAATTAATATTGAACAAGTAGAGAGCAAATATATTCCAAACTTGGTAACAGGAGAAGTAATGACATGTGAAATGCATCCGGATAGTGATCACTTGAAAGTATGTCAGGTAAATGTTGGAGATCATAACGAGCAAATCGTCTGTGGTGCAAGTAATGTACGTGCAGGGACTAAAGTTATCGTTGCTCTTCCAGGCGCTATCTTACCGGGTAATTTTGAAATTAAGGCAAGTAAGATTCGTGGTGTAGAGTCAAATGGAATGATCTGTGCTTTATTTGAACTTGGATTAGAGGAAAAGACAGAAGAAAGTTACAACAGGGGAATTGAAGAATTAGATCCATCAACTCCAGTTGGTGTTGATGTTTGTAAACACTTTGGATGGGATGATACATGTTATACGTTAGATTTAAATCCAAATCGTAGTGACTGTAACAACCATATCCCATTTAGTTATGAAGTTGCTGCAGTATTAGGTCAAAAAGTAACGTTACCAGATGTTACAACACATCCAGTAAAAGATACGATCGATGGAAAGTTAAATCTGAAGATTGAAACAGATAATTGTCCGATGTACAATGCGAAGATTGTAAGCGATGTAAAAATTGGACCAAGTCCAGAATTTATTAAACATCGTTTGGAAGTTGCTGGAATGCGTTCTATCAATAACGTTGTTGATATTTCAAACTATGTTATGTTAGAATACGGACAACCATTACACTTCTTCGATCGTGATAAATTAGGAGATACTATTTTAGTTCGCATGGCAGAAGATCAAGAGAAGATCGTTACATTAGATGGAAAAGAGAGAACGCTTTCAAAAGATGATATCATTATTACGGATGGTAAAAAGCCAGTTTGTATCGCAGGTGTCATGGGAGGATTAAATTCTGGAATCGATGAAAATACAAAGTCTATTGTAATTGAGAGTGCTATTTTTGATTCTTATCATGTACGGTATACATCGATCAATCATGAACTTCGCAGTGAGGCATCTTTAAGATATGAAAAGGGACTTAACTACGAATATTGTACGATGGCAATCGAACGTGCTTGTCATTTGTTAGAGAAGTATGCTGATGCGAAAGTACTATCTGGAACAATGACACACGACGTAATGGATAAGACACCAAAAGAAGTAACATTTACATTAACACAAGTAAACGATCTTTTAGGAATGGAATTAACAAAACAAGATGCACTAAAATCATTAGATGGATTAGGGTTTGAATACGAAGTCAATAAAGATGAATTCCATGTTACCATTCCAAATAGACGATTAGATGTAGAGGCACATGTATCAGATTTGGCTGAAGAAATTGGAAGACTATATGGATACGATCATATCGAATCTAAATTGCCAACGGGAGAAGGTAGACCAGGAAGATATATTGGACTTGTAGCGGATCGAAAATTGGTAAGTAAGAGACTTAGAAGTCTAGGACTTAACGAAGCGAGAACGTATACTCTTATTAGTCCAGAGGAAGATCAGTTATTCCGTTATCATCATCAAACGCCAATTGCTTTATTAAGACCAATGTCAACTGATAAGTCAATTATTCGTCAAACACTTTTACCATCTTTGGTGAAGACTGTAGAATATAATAAGGCAAGAGGAACAAAAGATGTATGTCTCTATGAAATAGCAAATACTTATTTTAACGAAGAGGAAGAAGATACGTTAGTTTCTATTGCTATGATGGGAAATTATCTAACACCAACATGGCAGGGAGCAAAGATGAAAGTTGATTTTTATTTAATCAAAGGAATCGTCGAAGATATTTTCGATTATATGGGACTTAAAAATCGCTATACATTTGTAAAAGAAGCAACTCCAGATTTACATCCAGGAATGAGTGCTAAAATCTTATTAGATCGAGAAGAAGTAGGTGTGATCGGAGCCATTCTGGTCGAAGGGCAGGATCATTTTTCTGATCACGATCTAAGCGTTATGAAAGATGAACTATACGTAGCTGAATTTAGTTTGAAAAAACTAGCTTCTAAAAAGATCAAACCAATCAAGTTTAAAGAAATCTCTAAGTATCCAAGCGTAACGAAAGATATGGCATTCGTTGTATCTAAGAAAGTACCTGCAGAAGAACTTTTAGCCCAGATTAAAAAAAGTGGTGGAAGATTACTTACAGATATTCATGTCTTTGATGTGTACGTTGGAGAAAATGTAGGTCAAGATGAAAAATCAATTGCCTTCTCACTTACGTTCCAAGATCCGAATAAGACACTACAAGATGATGAGGTTATGAAGATATTTAATAAGATTATTAGCGACGTAGAACATAAATTAGGTGCGGTATTAAGAGACAAATAGGTGTCAATCACTTATTTGTTTTTTTATCGCATGATGTATAATAAAATTGAATTTGAAAGTAGGAGAGATATATGAAACGAAAGCTATTGCTAGGATTTATGTTATGTTTCACTTTAGTGATGACAGGATGTATAGGAAGTAAGCCTTATACGGAGAAAGAAGTTTTATCTTATTTAGAGGAAACATATCCTGGGGAAGAATTTACGGTTGTAAGTCGGGAGAACACGAAGATCGCGTGTTACCCTAGTAAAAAGTTGTCTCACGATAGTTATATTACGCGAGTCCGTTCTCGTGATACGCAAATAGAGTTTGATGTGTCGGAAGTATTGGTTACTGATCTATGGAACTCGTGTGCATATAATCTTATAGATAATTACATAGAAAAAGCGATTGAAAAATATCAAGATCAGTACGAGAAAGCACATTGTCGAGGAATTTGGTGTAATTTTAACGTAGAAGAATTTGCATCAAACGAAGAGCTAGCTCAATACGTGATAGATATGAATGATGAATTAATGAAATATGTTCCATTTTCTAGATTTTCTAGTAAGCATGACAGTGATTTAAATTTTGGTGTTTCTAAAGATGGGGAGACATTATTTAGCGTAAACTGTAATAAAAATCTTACGTATAATGAAATTATGAATGAGTTTGAGTAAAGAAAAAAATGACAGTGATCTGTCATTTTTCTGTTAGTTCTAATTGCTTTAAGTGTTCTTCGTATGCTTTTTTTTCAAATGTTAGATTGAGTCGTTTCATTTTAAATTCAGGATCTTTTTTCTTGACTAGTTGTTTTACATAATATGTAAGAAGGTGAGGGTTTCTGATCAAGATAGGTCCAATGAAATAAGTTCCGAAAAATTGTTTTGTCATAATTCCATCGTATTTTGTATTAGGAGAACTTCCCACACCTTGTCGTACTTGAAAGATTGGATTTTTCAAGTGCTCGATGACACTTTTTTGATTTTGAAAGCCAATGACTGGTGTTTTTAGAAAATCGCATGTAGCAACGACTTCATCGACAATGCGTATATTTTTTCGCTCTGCTCGGAAAGGAAAGAAAGATAGAGCAGGGTAAGAAACTTGGTGTTCGTCGATAATTTCCCTTCCGAATAGTTCGATGGCATTACCTGTTACGAAGAATGAAAGATGAGACATTCGTTTCCATAGCTCTTCTTTGTAAGAGAGAAGATGTTCTAGTGCGAGTAATTGATTTTTTTCAGTACCAGCTCCAATATATATAAGATCATATTTTGAAAAGTCGATCTCATCATCGATCGTGATGAATTCAATAGAAACATCAATTCCTAGTTGTTCTAATGCTTTTTGAAGTGCGATGACATTTCCACTTTCTCCATACAAGTTCATGAGATCGTAATATAAGTGTGCGATTACAAATTTCATTTTGAATCACCTTCTTTTAAGATTTCTTGAAACGGTAAAACGAGATCGAAATTCAATATAGCAAAAATATCTCCTTTTGTTTTTGCGAGACAGGCAGTTACACCTTCGAGAGATTCAAACGTTTTAATCTTTTTCTCGTCGATTCCGGCATATTTCATTCTCGTTGCAATATCGTAGCGATGCAAACCGATGCAGATTACAGTATCGATATCGTGTCGTGCAAATAGTTCAAAATCGACATCGTATAACCATGATAGATCGTCAAATTGATATCTTCTACTGATTTCTTTCCATCCGATGACGAGCGTCTTTTTTTCAGTGTGACGATCGGTAAACAAGATAGATTGATTAAAGGTTGTCGCATTTTCGTTTTTATTGTTCAAAATATAGACATTGCGATTTTGAAAAGTTGTATGTAAATGATTTTTTTGTTTCACATTGAGTGCATTTAAATAAGTTGCAATTTTTTCCTCTTGTTTTTCTGTTGTCGCTACGATTGTGAAAGCTGCGAGTGTATTATAGGCACAGTAAAGCATATCGTATGGAAGTTGAATTACATACTTTTCATTGATCGTCATTGCTGGAGTATCAAAGTCGAGATTGGTAATATGATATTTTGCTTTCGGTGTTTGAAATTTACAATGACTGCAGTGATAATGTCCGAGTGTCTCAAAATGATAGTAATCGTAAATTAATTTATGATGACAAACAGGACAATGGGTAATATTTAAGTTTTTAAATTTTGATTTTGGATAGCTATATTGATTTTGGTCCATGGAATAATAAGTCACTTGAAATTCATTTTCGAGATTAAAGATTTGTAGCATCGGATCATCGGCATTTAAAATTAAGTGCATTTCTTTAGAAAGTGCGCTTTTGATTTCTTCATAGACGAAATCAAAGTGTCCTTGACGTGGAGGTTGATCACGGCTGATATTTGAGATCAATACGTGCGTCGGCTTGATATCTGGAAATACGTATTTTGCATATCGTTCATCAATTTCAAAGACGAGTACGTCGCATTTTAGTTTCCCAAAGATAGAACAGTATTGCAAAAGGAGAGTCGCAATCCCGTAAGTAAGATTAGATCCTGCTACATTGTGAGCAACACGATATCCTAGCTTGCGATATATCTCGGCGACTGTAGAGGAAATACTTCCTTTTCCAGAGGATCCAGTAACGGCGATGATTTTATCCG
>USET01000021.1 GCA_900553765.1 uncultured Mycoplasmatota bacterium | reverse complement strand
ATTCTTCATCTTTATAAATATTTTGAATATGACGAGTGATTGTTCTTCTATCCTTCCCAAATAATTCTGCCATTTGTTGTTGTGATAACCATACTGTTTCATTTTCAATTTTAACATTTATTTTTGTTAAACCATCTTCTGTTTGATATATTACAAATAGAGGAGGAGTGTGTTGTATGAACGAGAGAAATAATATTCCAATGGAATATCAACCTATTTCGATGTGGGGATATTTTGGATACGAAATTTTATTTGCAATTCCTTGCATTGGATGGATTCTTTTACTCGTGTTTGCATTTGGTGGAACTAGAAATATCAACGTACGTAATTTTGCTAGGTCTTATTTTTGCTTACTTATTATCGTTGCAGTGTTGTTTGGTATTTTTATGCTTCTTTCAGGTGTATATGCAGCAAATGTATAGGAGAAGAAATAGGAGACTATTTCTTTTTTGATGATGCAGCAGTTAAAAGAAGATTTAAAACAGATGAAATTTGCACTCCTCGCTATTTTTATCTATGTTTGTTTTATGCAAATGATATTCGGAACTGTTTGTCCCATGAAAGCTTTTTTCGGCATCGATTGTCCAGCGTGTGGGTTAACTCATGCAGGTATTTGTGTTCTTTTAGGAAAATGGGAAGAAGCTTGCATGTGGAATCCGACAATCTTTTTGTGGATGTGGTGTATTTTTTGGTTTGTACTCGACCGTTATTGTTATCATTGGAAAGTTAAAATATTTCCATATGGATTTATCATAGTTGGAATTTTGACGTTTGTATGGTATTGTTTTAAACTTGTATAAAAAGCTTAGGGAAGAAGCTTTTTATAATTGATTATCTATGTTAGAATAGATGCGAGAGGTGGTTTTATGAAAAAGCCAGAACTACTTGCTCCTGCGGGAAACATGGAATCTCTTTATGCTGCAATCGAAGCAGGATGTGATGCGGTTTATTTAGGGGGATATACATTTGGAGCTCGTGCTTACGCGGGGAATTTTTCTTTAGATGAAATGAAGGAAGCTGTACGATATGCTCATTTATATGGGGTAAAAGTTTATGTCACAGTGAATACTGTAATCTACGAGTCTGAAATTGAAATGTTACTTGATTACGTAGATGAATTAGTAAAGATTCACGTAGATGCTCTCATCATTCAGGATTTAGGAGCTTTTGATCTCATTCATCAAATTTATCCTGATTTGGAGTTGCACGCTTCTACACAGATGCACATTCATAATGTGAGCGGAGCTTTGATGATGGAAAAATTAGGTGCAAAGAGAGTGGTGCTAGCGAGAGAAACTCCGATAGAAGTAGTACGAGAAGTAAAGAAAAAGACGAAAATCGAAGTTGAAATTTTTGTACATGGTGCACTTTGTGTGAGCTACTCTGGACAATGTTTGATGAGTAGTTTGATCGGAGGAAGAAGTGGAAATCGTGGAAGCTGTGCGGGAAGTTGCCGTCAAAAATACACAATGGTAGAACTAGATCAAGGAAAAGAAAAAGTAGTAAAAGAAGAAAGCTACTTGTTATCGATGAAAGATCTAAATACACTAGAACATTTATCAGAATTGATCGATGCGGGAGTGGAAAGTTTTAAAATCGAAGGTAGAATGAAGAGTCCAAGTTATGTTTATTGTGTCGTTTCTCTATATCGTGAGGCGATTGATTCCTATCTACAAAAGGGAAAGGTATCGATCAATCAAAAAATGCTTGAAAATTTATCGTATATCTTTCATCGTCGATTTACGAAAGGATTTTTATTTCACGAAGACAATGATCGAATTACAAATCCGTTTCGACCAAATCATCTTGGAGTTCCTATTGGCAAAGTAGCACAGGTAAAAGGAAACAGAGCGTTTGTAACATTATCTTTACCAGTTGTTCAAAAAGACGGTGTTCGCATCATCGGAAAAGAAGATACAGGTTGTTTTTTAAATGTATTTTATAAAAATGGCAAAAGAATTAGTGAAGCGAATGCAGGTGATACAATTTCTTTCGATGTGAAAGGAAAAGTAGAAAAAGGAGCAACAGTCGTAAAAACCTACGATGAGAAATTGGTGTGTTCGATTCAAGATGAAATCGATGCACGAAAAAGAAAAGTTCCTATTTGGATGCATGTTATATTACGTGCAGGAGATCCGATGATATTAAACGTAACAGATGGAAAAAATGAAGTTAAAGTTGAAAGTTCGCAATTATTAGAAGAAGCAAAAAAGACACCGACATCAAAAGATAGAATCCGCGAACAATTAGAACGATTAGGAAATACTGTATATCGTTGCGAAGAAATTACATTCGAACAACAAGAGGATATATTTCTTCCGATCTCTGTTATCAATGAGGTACGTAGACTTGCGATTTCTAAGTTAGATGACCTTCGATTAGAACGTCCAAAATTAATGAAAAAAGAATATCGTGCTACACCTATTTCTATAGAACGTACAGAAAATATCGAAGTTTACTTTTCTACGCAAACACAATATGAAAGATTAAAAGATTGTGGATTAAAGCTAATTACTGATATCGAAAATAAAGAGAAGTATCAGGAAAATATGATATGGAAATTACCTAATGTGATAGAGAAATATCCAAAAGAAAACGCAACTGTCATGGTAGAAGAAGTAGGTGGGTTAGAAAGTTACTCCGATTTCGTAACTGGGGTAGGATTCAATGTATGTAATTCTTATACGGTTCATTTGCTTCATAAGTTAGGGGCAAAAGAAGTAACACTTTCTTACGAGTGTAATGATATTCAAATAGAAGAATTGATGGAAGCTTATTTCGAACGGTATCAAACACTTCCGAATGTCGCTATGATCGTTCGAAGTGTTCCTCGTATGATGACGACGAAGTATCGATTATTGGAACATGGAAATCCACAGAAGCAATATTTTTTGAAGGACCGATTCCATAATTTGTATCCAATTTACACAAACCGAGACGGAATGCATTTGTATTTTGATCATGTTGTGGAAAGAGGACCGATTCAAAATTATCGCGAGATGGGAATTCAAAATTTTCGATATGAATACTTACCGCCAGAACGAGTGGATGGGGTTTTAAAAATACCAAGATAAATCAATAGAAAAGCGTAGACTTTTCTATTTTTTTGTATTATAATAAATGACAATTTTAGGAGGTGATCACGTGATAAAAACTAACTTGCCAGTCATTTTATTACGTAATATGTTATTACTTCCTAATAACGAGTTAAGATTCGAGTTCGATCAAGACGAAACAAAAAATATATTAGATGTCGCGGAACTATTTCACGAAAATAAATTACTTGTTGTAAGTAGTGAAGATTCATTAGAAGAAATGCCAGATTTAGAAGGACTACCTAATGTTGGAGTGATTGCAGTCATCGAAAGTAAAATGGAATTGCCTAATGACAAAACGCGAGTCGTGATTCGTGGACTAGAACGAGCTCACATTATAGAATACTTAAATATTACACGTACGAAAGAAGTATTAGAAGCAATTGTACAAAAGGAAGAAGAAGAGGAAATTTCGGAGGATAAGAACCGTATTTTAGTACATAAATTACTTACGGAATTAGAAAGCTATCTAAAAAAAATTCCTTATATGAGTAATAGTATGATGGCGTCGATTCGTAAAGAAAAACAACTGCCTATCGTTACAGATATGATTGCTCCTCATCTCCCTATTTCGACAGAGAGATACTATGAATATTTAGGAGAATTTAAAGCTGTCATTCGTGCAGAGATGATCTTAAAAGATCTATATGAACAAGAGCATATATTCGAGGTTGAAAAAGAGATTGATCAACGAGTAAGAAAAGAAGTAGATCAACATCAAAAAGAGTTTTTATTACGTGAACGCATGAAAGTGATTCAAGAAGAGTTAGGAGAAGAAGAGTTTTCTAAAACAGAGGTAGATCGCTTTTTGGAAAAAGAAAAGAAATTACGTTTACCAAAAAAAGTAAAAGAACGTTTAGATAGTGAGATACACCGTTACAAGTCTTTACCACCGATGTCCCCTGAAGTGAATATGATTCATACATATATCGATTGGATTTTAGATTTGCCTTGGGGAAAATATTCTGAAGATTGTAAGGACTTCTCTTTCGTTCAAGATAAACTAAATGAATCCCATGCGGGATTATCTAAAATTAAAGAACGTATTATAGAATTTTTAGCGGTTCGACAGATGGCAGGTAAAATGTCAGGTTCGATTATCTGTTTTGTCGGGCCTCCAGGTGTAGGAAAGACGTCACTTGCTTTTTCTATCGCAAAGGCGATGAAACGAGAATTTGTGAAAATTTCAGTCGGAGGAGTTTCCGACGAATCAGAGATCATGGGACACCGTCGCACTTATATCGGAGCAATGCCAGGACGTATTATTCAAGCGATGAAGCGATCTCACACCAATAACCCAGTTTTCTTGATCGACGAAATCGATAAAATGACAAAATCGATTCATGGGGATCCGGCAAGTTGTTTTTTGGAAATTTTAGATCCGGAGCAAAATAAAATGTTTCGTGATAACTATATCGAGGAAGCGTATGATTTATCGAATGTCTTATTTATTTTGACAGCGAACGATATCGATGAAATTCCAGATCCGCTTCGCGATCGACTTGAAATTATCATGTTGGATGGTTATACGGAATATGAAAAACTCGATATAGCTAAAAATTATTTAATTCCAAAATTATGTCGTACTCACGGGTTAAAACAAAAGCAAGTGGAAATAAGTGATCGAGAGATTCTATATATGATTCGATATTATACAAAAGAAGCAGGGGTACGTGAATTAGAAAGACAATTGGAAAAAGTGCTTCGAAAGATCGTGACAAAAATCGTAGTGGCACATGAAAAAAAGAGAGTATACCACATCTCTCATCAGGATTTATTACATTATTTAGGCAAAGAAAAATTTCAATATATGAAACGAGGAAAAAACGTTCCCGGGGTGGTCAATGGGCTTGCATATACCTCCTATGGTGGAGATACATTGCCGATTGAAGTGAATTATTATAAAGGAAATGGAAATCTTGTATTAACAGGGTGTTTGGGAGATGTGATGAAAGAGAGTGCTACGATTGCACTTTCCTATATTAAATCAAATGCTGAAATGTTACATATTCCATATAATATGTTAGTAGAAAACGATATTCACATTCACGTTCCGGAAGGAGCGATTCCAAAAGATGGGCCTAGTGCGGGAATTACGTTAGTAACAGCTCTTTATAGTGCATTTCAAAAGTTAAAGGTAGAACGAACGATAGCGATGACTGGAGAAATCACATTACAAGGACAGGTATTACCTGTTGGAGGAATTAAAGAAAAAAGTCTTGGAGCAGCACGGCAAGGGATTAGAACAATTTTGCTTCCTCATGAGAACTTAAAAGATTTAGATGAGGTTCCAGAGGAGATCAAAAAGAAAATTCGTTATATTCCAGTAAAATACTATGTGGATGTATTAAAGTATTTGAAAGAAGGAAAAGAATATGATTTTGCGAGAAATAGATGAATTATGGATCGATCAAATTGAGGCGGAATTATACGTCGATTACTTATGTTATGCAGAAGATAGTCAACTCTCTAAAGAGATGTTATTGCGACTCAAGAATCCGGATTATTCAGAGGCGTTATATTATTTGTTATTAACGGTCGTACCAGAAGGTGTAGATATTTCTGAGAAAATTCGTCATAGAATGCTGTTGTTACTCGAATTGATAGAGATTTATTTTCCGCAGGACGTATTATTTTCTGATGCTATCATGACTTATTGGAAAGAAGCACTATTTCAAAAGCAAGGGGTAAAAGAAACCAAAATAGAAGCAAGAGAAAAACTACAATTTTTAAGTTGTATCGATGTAAAAAAAACTGACGAGCAAGAGAGAAGATATGATGAGAAAAGGGCGAGAGAATATGCTTTTTTCCGATTTCTCTGCCAAATAGATGTAACTGAGAGGGGAAAGAATGGAGTTTATCTATATGCGGATTACATTCTTGATCCTTATCTACCATCAATTATCGATGATTGGTATAACCGGTTTCCCGCAATATTTAGAATCGATGAAATGACTGAAAAGATCGTATTTTTACTATCATCTCGCAGTGCTCTTACGAGGGCGGAGATAGAAGATTCTATTGATTTTGAGGTAGAGATAGAAGATGGGATCTTTCAGCATCAATATTCAAAGGAAGAAATAAAAAAAGTTCAATCACTCGATCCACACGGATTCGTGGATGATTTATTAAATGATATACAAACAATGCTGGCATCATATGATCAAAACAATATGCCACAGAAAAAGTTAATGGCTTAGGAGGTATAATATGGCACGACATACAAAAGAAGAAATAGATTATGCATACGACCAAGCAAATATTGAAAATATTTTACAATACTTTTGCTATGCAAATCCTATTCAATATAGAATCGAAGAGGATCCGTTATTATTATCGGTTGATTTCGTAATGGAACTAATGGATTTAATATTATCGTATTCTGAGAATAAAAACATCTCAAAGTCGATTCGCAATAACTTAATTGGCTTGATCAATTATATGGGAAGAATTGCTCCACACTATGAGACGATCGCACAACCAGGGCTTTTAGAAGAGTTAAAACACGTATTAAGACAAAGTTCTGAAGAAAATAAAGAATCAAGTGAATACATGCTTTTTTGCGATACGAGAGAAGACATGGTTAGTAAAGAAGAGTATAAAATTCATAAGGAACAATATCGAGAAGAATTATATGATTTTTTATTAGATGAGACTTATTTTTTTGATCATTGTTGTATACCCGATTTGGACGTTAATAATTTGATTTCGCTCGCACGTAGACCGGATGTTTTGTCAATGGTCTATCGTTTTATCGATAAACATAAAATCCTGATAGAAGCCCCTTTATGTCACGATCGATTACAGTTGTTACTTTTTGTACGTGATGCTATGGAGCGAGCTACAACGTCTCTTGAATTTCGATTTACAGAACAAAGCGGTCATGAAACGAGAGTTCAAGTAGATCATGAATTATTTTCACATTTATATCATTATCATGAAGCGTCAGAGCTCAAGGAACTCAAACACAATTTAGAAAGTTATCATAAAGGAGAAGTTCCAATAAGAAGAAAATTGGATTTAAACTAGAAAAGAAGGATTTTATGAAAAGTCAAGAATATGAAGAATATAAGGAAGTAGTTGTAGATTGCTATGTAGAATATCTGATATGTATACCAGAACTTTCAGAATTGAATATGCTTGGGAACTTTTTGTGTACTGATTTGGTTGCTCAGAAAAAGCTTCAAAAGATCGTTGATGAAATGGATGAGCATAAGAATTGTGGGCTAGAAAAAAGAAAACGTTTGAGGGAGTTATGCGCTGTTGCGTATCATTACGCAAAAGAAAAAAAGTGGATTGCGGAACAAGAAAAGTATGAATCATTATCTTGTAGGATTGCTACATTGTCAAGTGAAAATTACGACACTTTTTATCGTCGACAATTTTTAGATATTTTAGATGTTTCTATGCAGGAGAATGTCTTAGAAAGTCATACGACAAGAGAGTTAGAATTTACATTAGATCAAATCAAATGTTTACAATATATCTGTTTGGTAGATTTATCGAAAGTAGAAAACATTCTTCCACAGATTGAGTATTATGTAAAATATCCTTTTACAAGTTATATGGCTGATATGTTATTAGATCAGTATCCAATACTTGTTACAAATGATGCTTTTTATTACTTTATGAAGCATGTATATATGGTACGACTTGCTTTTTTAACGACGATGCAGCAGTCTATCGATGTGGAATGGATGGGACAGAGTTCGACCATTACGTGTACAGATGAAGAATATGATGATTTGTATTATTTTGATCCACTTGAACATCAAGAGAATTCTTTTCAAACGTTAGAAGAACTTCGCGATCAATGGACAAAACCACATAGTGAAAAATCTATGTTGATAAGTTAAGGAGAGTAGTATGTTAGAAGATAGAGAGTATATGACGCAAGATAGATTTGATGTATGGTTGAATGCAAAATTATATCAACCGGATTTTCAGATTGACGAGGCTTTTTTAAGAGATCTTTTTCAGTTTGAAACGGACGAGTTTCTCATAGATTTTCTATATCATGTGTTTGTTGGAAAATATATGGGAGGGTATCCAAAGGAACATCTAATAGACTTACTTTGTGAAATTCAGTCGGTCCCACATTTGATAGATCATGAGAGAACGTTATATCAAACAGATCGATTAGTAGATATGATCGAGCATGCTGATGATCATAATAGGTACTGGTATTATAAAAATTGGAAATATACACATCTTTTAAACGATTCTTACAATTATAGTTTATTGGAAGAAGATATTTATGAATTGATTATTTTAGAAAATGAGGTTCTCCATTATCTAGATGAGAAAGTTTTATATGATCTAGAAGAAGAAAAAGATTTTCAAAAAGGGCAAAGACTGGAGCGTACATTTCAAAGGTTGCTACATTCCACGCATACGACGTGTGCGATTCAAGCTTTGATTTACGATGTTGAAGAATTGATTGTAGATAATGATTATTATACTGAAATCATGAAATTACTAGAAGGAAGAAAACAAATTTTAACTTCTTTGCACGAAGATAAAATTGAAAGAAGATCACTATCTCTTTTTCATGATGGAAGATTGATTACTGTAGACTATGGAGATACAGAGTCTAATATAGATAAAACTGTACGATATATGGATCAAGTGTATAAGGAAGATCGTGGAAGCGAAAGATATCAAAATACATTATTTCATTAAATAGATAGTTCTAGGCTATCTATTTTTTTCATATATTGTAGTAAATGTGGAGGGAGAGAATTATGAAAAAGATAATACCATTTAAAAAGGAGATCGTATTTAAAACGAATTTAGCAGAAGTTACGAGTATTTCTCTAGAACATTCCCTGCATGTAGAGAATGATCAATTGATTACAGGATCTTTCGAAGTCAGTGGGGAATATAAAATATCGGATAATAGCGCAACGACAGACGTATTTTCATTTGAGTTACCATTTGATATCGAAATGGATGATCGTTATGATTTATCTGGGTGCTCGGTAGATATTCATGATTTTTATTATGAGATTATCAATAATAGTATTTTGGCTGTCAATATAGAAGTAAGTGTTTCTAATTTTAAAGAAAAACCATTGATAGAAGAGGAGGAAGAAGAATTGCAAGAGGTAACACGTACGATTACACCGTTAGAGGCAGACTTGGTAAGAGAAGAAACAGAACCTACATCAGAAGGATCAGAAAAGATAGAAGAACCAGAAGAAATTTTTAACAAGGGAAGGTGTGTCGAGGAAGAAACTCCAGAGGATTTACCAAAGGAGAGAATTGGAACTTTATTTGATTCTTTTGACGAGACGAAAGAAACGTATGCGACATATAAAGTATATATCGTAAGAGAAGGCGATACGTTAGAATCTATTTTAGAAAAGTATAGTACGACAAAAGAAATTCTAGAACCGTACAACCAATTATCAGAACTACAACTCGGAATGAAGTTAATCATTCCACAGACGGAGCATGCGACAAATATTTAACGTACTTGAGCGTTATCAGATCAAACCTAAAAAGTATGTGATGAAAGGAAAAGCGACCTTGATCGAAACATCGGAAGGTCGCTTTGCAATCAAAGAGAAAAATCGTTCTGAAAATGGGAAAATTTTGCAGTATTTGAATTCTAGAAATTTCGATTATTATCCCAAGGTAAAGATCGAAGATGATAGTTATGAAATTAGAGAATACATCGAAGATATCAATATGCCAAGGGATCAAAAGATTGCTGATCTTATCGATCTCGTTAGTTTATTACATAATAAGACGACACATTACAAGGAAGTAGATGAAGATGACTATAAAATTATTTTCGAAGATATCAAAAATAACATTGCGTATTTAACAGAGTATTATAACGATATCATTTCTATTATCGAGACGAAAGTTTTTATGAGTCCGAGTGAATATTTATTTGCACGCAATGTAAGTAAAATTTACTCTTGTCTTCACTACTGTGATGTGGAACTAGATCATTGGTATGATTTGATGAAAGAAAAAAGAAAACAACGTGTCGTTGTTTTGCATAACAATTTATCTTTAGATCATTTTTTAAGAAATCAAAGCTCGTATTTGATTAGTTGGGAGAAAGCCAAAATTGGAATTCCTATTTTTGATTTATACAAGCTTTATAAAAGACATGGTTTAGAATTTGAATTTGGAGAGCTCTTAAAACAGTATGAGAGAAATTACCCATTACAAAAAGAAGAGAGAATGTTATTTTTTATTTTAATCTCTCTTCCAGATAAAATAGAATTTACAGCGTCAGAGTATAAAATGTGCCATATCGTGAGTGATTTTATCGATTCGTTATATAAGACAGAACAATTGATTTCACCATATTATGCGGAACAAGGAAAATAAGAAGAAGATGAAGAATAATAAAAATAAAAATAGATTAAAACGAGTAATTAGAATAAAGCATAATAGAAATTGATATACGAGTAATACAAAACACGCACCACAGCAAAGACACCATTTTGTACGTCCACACCACCAATTATTTCTCATAATACCACCTAATCATAGAGTATGCATACTTTCAAGATTGGTATATGACAAGGCCTAGAAAATGTTTTCAAACATTTTCTTTTTCTATACAACGAACGAATGTTTGTGGTATAATATGATTGGTGGTAATATGGAACGAATTATCTTTCATATCGATGTCAATAATGCGTTTTTATCGTGGAGTGCAATCGATCTACTCAATCATGGTTCTAAATTAGACATTCGTGATTCTTATGCCGTGATTGGGGGAGATGAAAAAGCTCGTCATGGAATCGTTCTTGCAAAGTCGATGCCTGCGAAAAAGCGTGGTGTAAAAACAGGAGAGTCTTTATATCAAGCGAGGAAGAAAGTTCCTGCACTTAAGATGTATCCTCCAAATTATCTTTGGTATCAGAAAATGTCCAAGTCATTATTTGAACTGTTGAGTAAGTATACAGATGATATCGAAGTTGCCAGTATCGATGAATGTTATCTAGACTACGGAAAAGTAAAAAAGTTATATGGTGATGAAATCGAATTTGCCTATCGGTTGAAAGAGGAAGTTTATAATACACTTGGGTTTACTGTCAATATTGGTATTGCCAATAATAAATTGTGTGCGAAAATGGCAAGTGATTTTTCAAAGCCGAATAAAGTACATACGCTTTATCAATACGAAGTAGAAAAGAAGATGTATCCACTTCCGATAGGAGACTTGTTTGGAGTTGGAAGACGTACGTGTGAGAAGTTATTAAAGTTAGGAATTCATACCATTGGCGATTTAGCACATGCGGATCCAAAACGATTGAATCCATATCTAAAGAATCAAAGTATCGATTTTATAAGAAGAGCACAAGGATACGATGATTCACCAGTTTTAAAAAATGAAGGAGATCCGAAAGGGATTAGTAACTCTGTTACACTTCCTAGAGATTTGAATGATTTAGAAGAGATGAATTTTATTATTCATGGCATCGTCGAAAATGTGACGAGAAGTCTTAGAAAACAGAAAAAGTATGCATCGGTTGTTGCGATTATTATCAAAGATAAATTTTTTAAATCGTATTCCCATCAACGAAAACTCAAAAACGCAACGGACTTGAGTGAGGAAATTTACCAAGTTGCGAAAGACCTATTAAAAGAATGTTGGAATCACGAACCAGTGAGGCTATTAGGGGTACGATTAGATCAATTAACAGAAGAAAATCATCATCAAGTATCTCTTTTTGAGAGTGTCGACGATCGAGAACGCGATACGAAATTAGAGCATTTGATCGATGCGATACAGGATAAATATGGAGATCGAGCAATTAAGAAGGCAACTTTAATCGATCATCCAGTAAA
>USET01000020.1 GCA_900553765.1 uncultured Mycoplasmatota bacterium | reverse complement strand
ACTTACGTTAGCAGAGTGGATTATCGTTTTATTATTAATTGGTCTTGTGATTGCAACAGAGTTAGTAAATACGGCGATTGAAGCGGTAGTTGACTTATCTTGTCCAGAAATTGATCCACTTGCGAAAGTTGCAAAGGATACGGCAAGTGCGGCAGTATTTATATTTGCAACAGTCGCATTTGTATGTGGTCTTATCCTATTTGTTCCTAATATCGTAGATTATATTCAAAGTTTAATGTAGAGGTGTTTATGAAAGAGAAATTATTGAAACAATTAGAGTGTTCCTATAGTCCATATTCTCATTTTAGAGTTGCTGCTATTGTGGTGATGAAAGATGGAAATGAATTTGTTGGGAGCAATGTAGAAAATGCTTCTTATGGAGCAAGTATTTGTGCAGAGCGTGTGGCAATTACTTCAGCGGTCGCCCATGGATATCACAAACATGACTTTGAATCTTTGTATGTGATGTGTAATAATGAGAAAATCGGAATGCCATGTTTTATATGTAGACAAGTGATGACAGAATTTTTTGAAGAAGATTGTAAGATTGTTGCAATGAATCCACAAGGGGAAGAAAAATATTTTACAGTCAAAGATTTATGTCCATCTCCGTTTAATGAGGATGATTTAAAATGAGAAGTGGATTTGTTAGTTTGATCGGGAGACCGAATGCAGGGAAAAGTACTTTGATGAATCAATTCTTAAAAACGAAAGTAGCAATTACATCTAGTAAACCACAGACGACGAGAAATTTGATTCAAGGAATTTACAATGATGAAGATACACAGATCGTATTTATCGATACGCCGGGAATTCATAAACCAAATCACAAACTTGGAAAGTATTTGAACGAACAAGCTTATTATAGTTTGAATGACGGGGACATTATTTTATTTTTAGTCGATGCGAGTGAAAAACTAGGGGCAGGAGATCAATACATTATCGAACGTTTAAAAAGTGCTTCTAAGCCTGTCATTTTAGTTTTAAATAAAATTGATAAAATGAAGAAAGAACAGATACTAGAAAAGATTAACGAATATAAAGATTTATATCCGTTTGCTGAAATTGTACCTGTATCAGCGTTAAAGAAAGATAATGTTTCTCATTTACTCAAAGTAATAAAGTCTTATTTACCAGATAGTGTGAAGTACTATGAAGATGGACAAGTTACGAATAAACCGATTGAGTTTGTGATGGCAGAGATGGTAAGAGAAAAAGTGTTCCGTTTTACAGAGCAAGAAGTTCCTCATTCTATTACTTGTGTTGTAGATAGTGTCGAGGTAGGGAAGACAAGCTATCATGTCCATGTAAGTATCATTGTAGATCGAGATTCTTTAAAGAAAATTATCATCGGATCTAGGGGAAGTATGTTAAAGAAAATTGGAACATATGCTAGAAAAGATTTAGAAAACTTACTTGGTAAAAAAGTATATTTAGAGTTATTTGTAAAGACGATTCCAAAATGGCGCGATAAAGAGAAATATTTGGCGGATTTTGGATTTCACGAATTTGAATAAATTTGTAAGATCATCACCATGATAAAATAGGTGATGATTTTATGAAGAAAGAAATGTTATGGGAATTATTTAAACAGACTGGAAAAATAGAATACTATATGAAATGGAAAGAAATGGATAAGGAAGAAAAATAACTGGTGGTGAGTAGTATGGTAGAAGAAGTAGAGGGAATTATTTTAAGAGAAACTCCATATGGAGAGACGAGTAAGATTATTCAAGTACTAACCAAGGATCGTGGAATGATCGGGATCATGGCAAAGGGAGCAAAAAGTTTAAAGAGTCCTTTTCGCAGTAGTACGTTGAAATTAAATCATGCGATATTCCAAATCTATTATAAAGAAGGAAAACTATCTACATTATCGAGTGTCGATGTTTTAGATCATTATCAGAAAACGAGAAAAGACATTATAAAGATTAGTTATGCAAGCTTTCTTTTAGAACTATCAGAACAAGTGATGAAACATAATCCGCATCCAGATATTTATAAACTTCTACTATCCGGTCTTTCCAAAATTGAAGAGGGTTTCACTCCTATGGTAATTACGAATATCATAGAATTAAAATATCTCGAATATTTAGGAGTGATGCCTGTAATCGACGGATGTTGTGTATGTGGAAGAACGGATCATATTGAAACTTTGTCTAGTTATTTGGGTGGGTACGTATGTAGTGAATGTCGCAAAAATGAACCAATCGTCGATGGTAAAGTGATAAAATTGTTGCGTATGTATTATTATGTCGATATTGAGAAGATTTCGAAACTAGAAATCGATGACAAGATCGTAAGTACGATAAATCAATTTATTGATGATTATTATGACAGATATACTGGACTTTATTTAAAAAGTAAAGATTTTATTAAGACGCTTTCAAAAGTACAATAAAATTTGACTTTTTTTTGTTTTATGATAGAATATGTCGCAAAGAGAGGGGATATTATGGGACTATATTTATCTAAAAAAATTAAAATTTATTCTCCAAAGGTATCATCCAAGTTAGTAATTTATCACGATAGCGATTGGCACGTCGGAATTGATAGTGATATGAAAAGAATGTATCAATTACAGGAAGAAGTAGAACGAATTCAACCTGATTTTCGTTTGATATCAGGGGATATTTTAGATGATGCTGAAGCGAGAAATACTAAGAATGGAAAAGAAGTCTTAAATTTATTACAGCGTTCGGAGGAAGTTTGTCCTACAATTGTATCGATGGGAAATCACGATAATGCTCATAAAGTAGGAAAAGGAGAATTAGACTGGGAATATTCTTTTGATCCAGATTGGTATCGCAAGATTGAAGAAGTAACAAGTAGTCATTTAGTGAAATATAATGATATTTATGAAGGAAATGTGTGGTTAGATGATCAAATTGAAATTGTCGTAATGAATCCACCGTATGAGCATTATTTTGAAAAGGAAGAAGCTAAAAAAGACTTTCTAGCATATTATCAAAAAAAGGATTTGCATTTTAAAACTGGAAAAGATCATTTTCACATCTTAGTTTTACACACTCCTGCAGTGGCTCCGGATTTAGTGCAGGAACTTCCTATTTTAAAAGAGGCAGATATCGTAACTTCTGGTCATATGCATGCAGGAATTGTCCCACCTTACGTAAGACCTTTTATGAATGTTTTCAAAAGTCATTGGGGATTGCGTTCTCCTAATAACCAATTATTGTGGAATGCAAAGTATTGTTGGGGAAAAATCTCTAAAGATGATACGGATTTTATCGTAAATCCAGGAGTGACAAAGATCGGACCAGAAAAAAAAGGATTACTACAAAGTTTAAATAATGTATTACCAAACGAATCCTATTGTATTGAAGTACATCCAGAAGAAAAGCAAAAAGTTCTATCACGTTAATCTTGACAAATGAAGAAAAAAAACATAAACTGTATATGTAAGTAAATAACAAAGCGATGACTTGGGATGGGAAACCAACGAGCGATTAAGATTAAGCTGATTCTCTAAAGAATAAGTAAGGTGGAACCGCGGTATTAACCGTCCTTACAAATTTCTTTAGAGTTTTTTATTTTTGAGGAGGAATTATGGAAAATAAATTAACAATGGAAAAATTAGTAAGCTTATGTAAGCAATATGGATTTATCTATCAAGGAAGTGAGATCTACGATGGACTTGCGAATACTTGGGATTTTGGGCCTGTTGGTGCAGAATTAAAAAATAATGTCAAGAAGGCATGGATGAAAAAATTCATTCAAGAAGACCCAAATAACGTAGGACTTGATAGTGCAATTTTGATGAACCCAAAAGTATGGGAAGCATCTGGACACATCGGAACATTCAGCGATCCTTTGATCGATTGTAAACATTGTAAGACACGTCACCGTGCAGATAAACTTGTCGAAGACGCTGGAGTAGAAGATGCAGGTGGAATGAGTCATGAGGAACTCATGAATTATATCAAGGAGCATAATGTCGTATGTCCAAAGTGTGGAAAGTTAGATTATACTGATATTCGTGAATTCAACTTGATGTTTAAAACGTTTCAAGGTGTAACAGAAGATAGCAAGAGTACGATTTATCTTCGACCAGAGACAGCACAGGGAATTTTTGTCGACTATTTAAATGTACAACGTAGTATGCGACTCAAAGTGCCTTTTGGAATTGGACAGGTAGGAAAGAGTTTTCGTAATGAAATTACACCTGGAAATTTTATTTTCAGAGTAAGAGAGTTTGAACAGATGGAGCTTGAATTTTTCTGCAAACCAGGTACGGAATTAGAGTGGCATGCATATTATAAAGATTATTGTAAAAACTTTTTGCTACAATTAGGAATCCATGAAGATAAACTTCGCTTGCGCGATCATTCTAAGGAAGAATTATCATTTTATAGTAATGCTACGACAGATATCGAATACAAGTTCCCATTTGGGTATGGTGAATTATGGGGGATTGCAAGTAGAACTGACTACGATTTATCACAACACCAGAAATACTCTAAACAAAACATGGAATACTTGGATCCAGAGACAAATGAAAAATATATTCCATATGTTATCGAACCATCTGTTGGAGTAGAACGTATTGTACTTACTGTTTTATGCGATGCGTATGAAGAAGAAACTTTAGAGGATGGATCTACTCGTGAAGTTATGCATTTCCATCCATTCCTAGCTCCATATAAAGTAGCGGTACTTCCACTTGTGAAAAAATATCATGGAGAAAAAGCACAAGAAGTTTATCGAAACTTAAGTAAGTCATTTATGACAACATATGACGAGACTGGTAACATTGGAAAGCGTTATCGTCGTCAAGATGTGATTGGAACTCCATTTTGTATTACTGTAGATGATCATACAGCAAGTGATGGAACTGTTACTATTCGTGATCGTGATACGATGGAGCAAATCACGTTGCCACTAGAAGAAGTAGAAGCATATATTACAAAGAAAATTCAATTTTAAAAGATAGAACAAAAAAAGATATCAGTGGCTTGATATCTTTTTTTCAGTATTTTCGAACTTGTAAGTATTTAATTTGTTGGGCAAAGTAATATGGTTTTCCTCGAACAAGGAAGTAAAAGGTATTTCAAACAAATAAGCAATCTTTTCAATCAAATCTAGTGACACGTTACTTTTTCCGCATTCAATATCGCTCATATAAGTAGTGGATATGTCTAGCATCTCAGCTAGTCGTTCTTGAGTATATGAGTGCTGAAAGCGGTAGTAACGAATATTTCTTCCAAGTGTTCGTTTCAAATCCATATTACCAGCTCCAAAATAAGTTTATGATATTTTTTTGGAATATAACATAAACCGATACCGGATAAAACCAGGAGACTTCATAAAATAAGGGCAAACGCCACGAAAAAAATTTGAAAATGATTTGCAAACAAAGAGAAATGCCAATTGAAAATAAGAAAAACATCGAAATGATATAAATTTTAAGCTAACGCAAAATTATCTTTTGTTTTTTGAAGTTCGTTCTATTATATTTATGATTATTTTTATTTTTCTTTTGATGCCATCTGTTGTGAGAGGACGGTTGATAAATATTGTTCCTAGACTTCATCTCGTATTTTTGATACAATAAAAGTAGGTGATTCCTATGTTGTATACATCTTTGGAAAATAAAAAAATAAAAGAGTTAAAAAAATTGCAAAAGAAAAAATATCGCGATCAGACAGGCTTATTTTTAGTCGAAGGAGAACATCTCCTAGAAGAGGCGATGAAAGAGAATTTAGTTTGTGAAATTTTCTATTTAGATGGATTTCAAAAAGAGCAACCAGCTCCTGTTCATACTGTTACTTCTGCTATTATGAAGGAATTAAGTGAACTGGAGACAATTCCTAATGTCATTGCACTTTGTAAAAAGAAAGCTGAGACATTATCTGGGAATCGTATTTTAGCGATCGATGGAGTACAGGATCCAGGAAATCTCGGAACGATGATTCGTAGTGCGGTCGCATTTCATGTCGATGGTATTTTACTTGGGGAAAATTGTGTAGATTTATATAACAGTAAAACGATTCGAGCAACACAGGGGATGTTATTTCATATTCCGATAGAAAAAGGGAACTTACAAACCAAGATGAAGGAATATCATTTGAATGGATATCATTTATATGCGACGAATGTAGAACATGGGAAAAGTTTGAAATGTATTGAAAAATACGAAAAAGTATGTATAATAATGGGCAACGAAGGAAACGGTGTAAAACAGGAGTTACAAGCATTATGTGACGAGTTACTTTACATCGATATGAATCCTGTTTGCGAGTCTTTAAACGTTGCGATAGCGACAAGTATTATTTTATATGAATTAGATAAGTAGGTGGTTGAATGGAATATATATACGTAGGTCAATTTGTAAATACACATGGACTGAATGGTGAGATACGCATTGTATCGACGATTCCTTATAAAAAAGATATTTTTAAGGAAGGACATCACTTATATATAGGAGAAAAAAAAGTACCATTTAAGATTGTGACATATCGAGTTCATAAAATGTATGATATGGTAACTTTGGAAGGAATTGATAGCATCGAACAGATCGAGCCATATAAAAGTAGTTTTGTATGGGCAAGCAAAGAGGAAACCAAGAGTGATCAATATTTTTTCGAAGATCTTGTAGGACTTGATGTCTATGAGGAAGAGAAGAAAATCGGAACGGTTGTTGAGATGCAACAAAGTAAAGCACACGATATTATCATCGTCGATACTGGTGAAAAAAAAGTGAAAATCCCTTATGTTGATTTCTTCGTTGAAAGGGTAGATCTTTCTTCGAACAAAATGTATGTTCGACAGGTGGAGGGATTATTACATGTTGAAGATTGATATTTTGACTTTATTTCCTCACATGTTTGATGGATTTATGAGTGAATCTATCATAAAACGTGCAATCGATAAGGGAAAAGTAGAAATTCAAGTTCACAATATAAGAGATTATTCTAAGGATCCACATAAGAAGGTAGATGACTATGCTTTTGGTGGAGGTAGCGGGATGGTACTTATGCCACAACCGATCTTTGATGCTGTCGAAGCGGTAAAGACAGAAAAAAGTAAAGTGATTTTGTTAACTCCACAGGGAAAAGTATATCAACAAAGTGATGCACAAGCATTAGCTTTAGAAAATCATTTGATTTTTATCTGTGGTCATTACGAAGGATTTGACGAAAGAATTCGAACACTTGCTGATTTAGAATTATCGATAGGGGATTATGTGTTAACAGGAGGAGAACTTCCTGCACAAGTGATCAGTGACAGTGTTATCCGTTTACTGGATGGGGTGATCACGAAAGAATCTCACGAATTTGATTCATTTCAAGAACCGCTGTTAGATTATCCGACATATACGAAACCACAAGAGTTTCGAGGAATGAAAGTACCGGATGTTTTGTTATCGGGACATCATGAAAAAATAAGAGAGTGGCGCAGGGAACAACAACTTGAGCGCACGCGAAAAAGAAGACCAGATTTATTAGAAAAGAGATGATGGTATGAAACATAGAAATTATTTATTGACGAGTGGAGATTATAATGGTTCAGTTGTTTATATCGATTATGAGAAATTGAAGGGATTTAAAATTCAACCTAGAAATCAAGTGCCTTATGATGGGGTTGTCGTTAATAAAATGATTTTAATGAAGCCATCGTTTATTGAGAAAGTATTAAAGCGTAAAGTTAAGCGAAAACTTGACGCATATTTAGAGTATATTATCCATATTATGGAAGAGGATGGAAACGACGAAGATGGTTCTATGATAGATATGGTTATGAACGATCTCGAACGTTACAAGCGTATGATTATGAATAAATATCGTATGTACTTAGAAGAAGAATACATGGAACTATTGATGAAGAAAATATCTCTTTTAGAGCGAGAACTGGCAATTAAAAAAATGGTCTATGAACCAGTAGAAGAAAAAACGAGTAGAAGATCGAGATAGTGCTTGCAACATAATGGAAAGTATGTTATAATTTTATCTGTTGACGTGATCCGCTGATTCTTTCATATATCATGATCATAGTTTAGAAAAAGGAGAGTGACATTGTGAATCTAATTGAAAAAATTACAGCAAAACAAATTAGAACAGATATTCCTGAATTCCGTGTTGGTGATACAATCAATGTTGGAGTTAAAATTAAGGAAGGTTCTAAAGAGAGAGTTCAAGCTTTCGAAGGTATTGTAGTTGCAATCCAAGGAAGAGGAATCGGAAGAACTGTAATCGTTAGAAAACTATCAAGTGGTGTTGGTGTGGAAAGAACATTCCCAGTAAATTCACCTATTATCGATAGTATTAAAGTTGTTAGAAAAGGTAAAGTAAGACGTGCCAAATTACGTTACTTAAGAACTTTGAAAAAACAACCAAGAATTAAAGAGAGAAACGATAACACAAAACAAAAAGAAACAAAATAAGGCAGTGTGCCTTATTTTTGTTAAGGATGAATAGAGAATAGAAAGGAATATGGAAATGAAGTTGTTCAAAGAATTATTACCATATATTATGATTGTCGTTGTTGTAGTTGCAATTCGTGCATTTATTGCAACACCTGTACGAGTGGATGGAGCATCGATGAATCCAACTTTGGAAGATGGTGAAATTTTAATATTAAAAAAATATGATCGATCTTTGGAGAGGTTTGATATTGTCGTACTCGATTATAACGGTGAGAAGTTAGTAAAACGCGTGATTGGTTTACCTGGAGAAAAGATTGCTTATAAGGATAATAAATTATACGTTGATGGAAAACGTGTAAAAGAACCTTTTGAACATGAGGTTACAGATGATTTTGAATTAGAAGAACAAATTCCAGAAGGATATTATTTTGTGCTGGGGGATAACCGTATAAATTCGACAGATAGTCGTATGATTGGCGCAATTTCAAAAGAGCAAATTCAAGGAACAACGAATTTTTCTATTTTTCCATTTGATAAGTTTGGAACAGTAAAATAAAGGCTTTTTGTAGAAAGCCTTTTTATGTTATAATAAGGCAAGGTGATATGTATGACGGGACAAAAGGGTGGACATAAAGATCGCATTAAAACATGGAAGATCATCTATAATCAAAGAAGACAGGAAAAACTGTTATTACAAGATGCGATGATGCGTCAAAAAAGAGAAGAAAGGCAGAAACAAAAAAAATTAGAATTGCAATATCGATTGACTTGGAAAGAGAGAACTATGTCGTTCTTTCATATGTTGTTTGGACTGTTTTTAGGCCTTTTTACTCCACGTCAAGTAACGAGAGAAAAGCAAATTGTCTTGGAAGTAAAACCGGGTAAAAACATGGTAGTAACAGAAGCGGATGGAATTAAACTAGAGGCATTTCAGAAGGAAGTTCTCTATATTGAGAGAAAAATGAACTCCATTGCGCATTCGGAAGAAAAGTATACCAAGGAACGTCTTTTGGAATTGAAGAATAATATAGCAAAAAAGAAAAAGACGTTAGCAGGGATTTCATTAGAATATCAAAACACTAAGAAGAAATATGGAAATCAGAAAATCGATACAGAAGATGTAGCCGATTTGTTACCAACAATGAGAACAGGTTCACTGCAAGTAGGAGAACCGATTCGATTAGAAGAATCTATTAAAAAAGCAGAGAAAGCTTTGCTTGCGGCTGAAACTGTAGTTCTTGCACAAGAGACAGTATTTACCGAAGAAGTAAAGCAAAAAGAAAATGCTAAAATAGAACGTCATAGAAACCAAGTTGCAGGAGTAGTAGAACCTGTAGAAGTAATCGATTATATCAAACAAGCAACAAAAGATATTAAGAAAAAAGCTGGTGTGATTGAAAAATTAGAAAATCAATTAAAAAAAGAAAAAGATCCATTTGTATTTCAAGAGACAAAGAGAAAGTTAAGAAATGTACGCGATGAAGTTTTTCAAATGAAATTGTTATATAATGAAATGGATCGACAGTATGGATTTTATCATTTCGATAGTAGTTCTAAGGCCTATGAGTTGGATCAATTTCAACTATTAACGAGCGGTTTAGTCTTCGATGGAATGTTAGAGGAAATCGATGATACGCTACATTTCCAATATAAAGAAACAGAGGAAAGTCACAAAAAGAAAAAAGAAGAAAAAAAGAAAGAAGAAAAACGAGATAAGTTGATGATAGGAAAAGAAAAATTTCTATCAGAATTAGATGAAGCAGATCAGATGGTAACTGATCAGATTAAGCAACAAAAGAAACAGATTGCAAAATTGCGAAAAGAATTAAGTGCGATTACAGTTCCGAAGAAACGAAAAATATTTCATCTTGGATTTATCGGAAGAGCAGTTTCTAATATCGCACAGATGATTGCAGGAGTTTTTTCTTTCTCATTCTTTAAGAATAAAGCTGTCGGTCTTTTGACAGGAGCTTTCTTTATCAATAATGGAATTCGCGGACTTAAAAAGGCGATGAGGCCAGAACGTCATATCGATTATTATGACATGTCGAAAATTAAGCATATGATCAAAGAGCAAAATGATTGTATCTATTATGCAGGAGAGTTATTAGAAGACTCTAAAAGTCAATTATCACAAATAAAACACGAGTTAGTAGAGGAATTTCAATCTTTAAGGAATACGATAGAGTATAAAGATATGATGAGCCAGGTATTAGAGATGGAGCAACAATTGGATCATCAAAAATCAATATTGGAAAGAGAACAGAGAAAACTAAATCGAGAGACACATAAAGTAAAGAAATTAGAACGAGAAACAAAAGTATAGAATGGAAGTAGGTTGTATGTTGGAAAAATATAAAAAGTATATCGATGAGGATCATTCATTTGATAAGATGACAATGCTTTGTATTTTTGCCATAATCGTTGTAATAACAGGAATGTTTGGTTTTTTATACGAATTTATTTTTTACTATTTTAATAGTGGGATGACAGAGTTTTATTGGCGAGGTGGAAATTTCTTACCATGGATTAACATCTATGCGATTGGAGCCATAGCTGTCTATTTTCTCACTTATAAAAAAAGAAAACATCCGCTATATGTCTTTCTTGTTAGTATGATTGTAACAGGAATTATAGAGTATATTGGTGGATGGTTATTATACGAATTTGGAAATGGACTAAGATGTTGGGACTATAGTTCTGAAATTTTAAATTTTGGTAATATCAATGGATTTGTATGTTTACGTAGTGTTCTTTCCTTTGGAATCTTTAGTTTATTATTGATCTATTTGATTGTTCCAATTTGTTTTTGGATTGCAAAAAGAGTAGATAAGAAGAAATTCATTATTTTTAGTTGTGTTTTGTGCTCTATTTTCTTATTCGATGAGCTTTATAATCTATTATTTGCAAGAATTCTTTCTTTGCCGAGAGCTTCGGATATTTATAAAGAACTTGGCTTTCATTACATTTATTTTAATTAGTGTGAGATGGAGGTTTATCATTGAAACTAGAAGAATTACATAAAGAATATGATAAGTTACAACAGAAATATGGAGCGAAAGAATTAGATTCTATTTACTATGGTGGTTGTACTGATCATCCTGATATTTGCTTTGTCTTTATGAATCCGACGGGAAGAAATATCGCTTCCTCTAAGGACTGGAAGGGATTAAAATCACCGTGGATAGGAACGAAAAATATATGGGATTTATTTTATCAAATCGGTTTATTGGATCAAGATATCTATACTAAGATTAGAGCTATTAAAGGAAGCGAATGGACAGAGAAATTCGCTTCTGAAGTATATGAGAATGTAAAAAAGCATCGATACTTTATTACAAATCTTGGAAAGTGTACCCAATTAGATGCGAGGCCATTGCCTGATTGTGTATATAAGAAATATTTAAACTTATTAGAAACTGAGATCGAATTGATTCAACCTAAAGTGGTTATTTTATTTGGAAATCAAGTAAGTTCGATTGTTCTAGGTGAGAAGATATCGGTTTCTCAGTGTCGATGTAAATTATTTCAGAAGTGTATCAATGGAAAAGAATACGATTGTTATTCC
>USET01000019.1 GCA_900553765.1 uncultured Mycoplasmatota bacterium | reverse complement strand
AAATATCGCAACGCTTGGAACAACCATAAAAGAAATGATGACAGATAAAAAATAAAGACTCAAGTTGAGTCTTTTTAATTTGTATAACGTAAGGATTCGTTTGATATATTGAAAAATATTCCGGCCATGATCATATAACTTAATAAACTAGAACCACCGTAACTAATAAAAGGCAAGGTGATACCAGTAATTGGCATCAGTCCAAATGTCATCCCAATGTTCTGTAGTTGTTGATAGATTAACATACCGACGATTCCAGAGATGACATATTTATTTAAATTGGATGTGTTTTTGATAGCGATTGTAATAAGTTTAATATCGAAAAAGACGATAAGAGATAATAATGCGAGTGTTCCAATAAATCCAAAGTTGCTTCCGAAAACAGCAAAGATAAAATCTGTTTGTGGTTCTGGGAAATAGACTGGGGTATGATTGAATCCATTTCCGAATAAACCACCGGATCCGATCGCACTAATTCCGTTTTGCAATTGAAAGCCACTTTTGTTCGACCAATCGAGTAGTCGATCGACTCGCAAGAAGAAACTCGTTCCGAAGATATCGACAAATAAATCAGTACTGATAAAATAAATGGCTAAGATGACTGCTATTACAAAGGCGATAATTCCAAATCCGATCAGGAACCAACGATAGCGAATACCAGCGACAAATAGCATTACTGTCGTAATTAACAAGTAGATGAGAACGACTCCTGTATCGGGTTGGAGAAAAGTTAAAACACTAGGTATTAAAACGACAATACCGACTTTAATTAAAAATTTAAACTCTTCCATTAAGGTAGGGTTATTAAAATTTTCATTAAAATCATGAATGAGAGTTCCGATTGCAATAATTAGAATGATCTTCATAAATTCGCTTGGTTGAATTGTACCAATTCCTGGAATGGTAAACCAACATTTTGCATCATTAATTGGAGTACCAAAGATGAGAAGTAGGATGAGAGTTACAATGCCAATACCATATAGAATCCAAATATTCCGATAGATAAAATCGTTTCCGATAAACATGATAAAATATGCGAGTCCAAATCCAATGATGTACCATACTAGTTGTCGGAATGCCAAATCGTGCATATAACTAGGTAACATGGATTGTGCACTATAAATTGTTAAAATGCTGATCATAGCAAATAAAATCATTGGAATTAGAATCCAACGATCCACTTTATATTTAGAAATGTTTTTCATAATCTCACCTAACAATATATTACACTAATTCATAGTTGGTTTCAATAAAGGAAGGTAAATCTGACATATTTTTTAAGGAATCAAAGAAAAATTGTAAAAAATATGAAATTTATAGTATAATGATAGTGGTGATAAAATGGAATATGTACAATACATTATAATTATTGTTATTTTACTTATTATAGCAATTGCGATTACGAGATCGAAGAAAAAAGACTTTAAAATGGAAGCGAATAAGTTAGTAGGTTACTTAGGTGGAAAAGCGAATATTTTGGATTATGAATTCCACAAGTCTCGGTTTATTGTTAATGTGAGAGATGTGGATAAAGTCAATAAAGATGCTATTCAAAAGTTAGGAGCACAGGGAATTGTAGAAATCGATAACCAATTGAAAATTATTCTCGGTGAAGATGCACAACAATTAAAAAAATATATCGATGCATTAAAGTGATAAATTTCATCACTTTTTTTCTTTTTTCGACAAACCTCGACAGATGAGTGTTGTTATAATGACATCAGAGGTGAGAAAATGAATTTATTTGAAACGATCTTAATTCATATTGTAAGTATTACATTTCCATTAGTACTATATTTATTTTATTTAGCATACCAGAAGGGAATCGGAAAAGAGGAGAATAAATTGCTGTTAGACTTTGCATTTATTTCATCTTTTTACCTATCTACAAGATTTTATATGATGGGATCTTCTGAGATCAACTATTTATTTTTACATATTCCACTATGGATGGCATATTGTTATCGTCAACCATTCAGCATTTTTGTAATATCTATTTTACTTTGTTTCTATGGTGGAAATCTATTTCAAGTACAACCATATTATTTCATATTGGAATATGCATTATATGGACTTTTGTATTACGTTGGTATTAAAAGAAGTGTTCATCGTAGGTGGATAGAACAAAGTTTTATTTTTATTAGTGGAGCTACTCTGCTATTGATTTATTTCTTTGTATCGGCGCCTACAGAAACTGTATGGATCAATGTGCTGTTTGCAATAGGATATATTACATTATTAGAACTTGCCACACAATTTATTTTATATTTATTTGAAAAAGGAGAACAGATCTTGAAGTTTCATATGACGATCAAAGAGTTGGAAAGAGAAAAACAGATTAGAACATCGCTATTTAAAATTACGCATGAAATCAAAAATCCGATTGCAGTGTGTAAGGGATATTTGGATATGTTAGACACAAAAAATCAAGAACATGTCGATACTTATATTCCGATTATGAAGGAGGAAATAGACCGTACTTTAGTATTATTACAGGATTTTTTATCGATGACTAAAGTGAAAGTAGAGAAGGATATTTTAGATATTAATTTATTACTGGAAGAAGTAACGAATCATTTTTTACCTATTTTAAAAGAAAAGAAAATTCAAGCAGATTTTCATATTATGGATGATGAAGTATATATTAATGGAGACTATCACAGATTATCACAGGTGATTGTAAATCTTTTAAAGAATAGCGTCGAGGCGATGGAAGATGGAGGGACTTTATCTGTTGCAAGTAAGGTTACAAAAGATCATAGAGTAGAGATTCAAGTGAAAGATCAAGGGTGTGGTATTTCCGAGGAAAATTTAAAGAGAATGACAGAGCCATTCTTTACGACGAAAAGGAAAGGAACAGGGTTAGGAGTATCATTATCGAATGAGATTATCTTAGCTCACGAAGGGACGATGAAATATCAATCGATAGAAGGAAAAGGAACGACAGTCACGATTTTATTACATCAAATGTAATAAAAAAGGATATTAGCTATTGCGCTTAATATCCATGATGACAGGGAGAATAATTGGTTTTCTTCCTGTTTTCTCATATATGTAACTTGTAAGCTCTGTCATAATTGCACTTTTCATATCGCTATAGTTAACACGATCTTTTAATGTTGATTCGATTGCTCGTTTACTAATGTGTTCTAAGTCGTGGAGTAAAGCGATGTTATCATTGACTAGGACGAAACCACGTGTTGTAATATTTGGATTGCTTAACAACATCTTCTTTTTCGTATCGATGTTACAAATAACGATGACGATTCCATCGTTTGCCATGATCTTTCTATCTTTGATGACAGCACCACCGACATCTCCAATTCGATTTCCATCGACGTATACATCCCCAGCTTGTACAGTTCCGTCTCTTTCAATTTTTCCTTTATACATAGAAAGTACATCACCATTTCCAAGGACGAATGTATTTTTCTTTGGAATATCACATTCTACTCCAAGATCGGCGTGTTGTTTTAACATGCGGTATTCTCCGTGGAATGGCATAAAGTATTTTGGTTTGATCAATCGTAACATTAGTTTTAACTCTTCTTGGCTTCCATGTCCAGATGTGTGAATGTCGCTAAGAGAAGTATTTGTATAAACCTCTACCCCGCGTAAGTATAGTTTATTGATCGTTCTTGAAATACTAAGCGCATTTCCTGGAATCGGGCTAGAAGAGAAAACGACGACGTCATCAGATTTTAATTTGATTTGACGATGTGTTCCATTTGCAATTCTAGAAAGTGCAGCAAGTGGCTCTCCTTGTGATCCCGTACAGAGTAGACATACTTTGTGATCTGGTAAATGAGTTGCTTCTTCCGGTGTAATAAAGATATCTTTATTTTTAATGTATCCACCTTGAATAGATATATCGATATTCGTATCCATCGAGCGACCGAATGTCGCAATCTTTCTTCCGTTTTTATGACATGTTTCTACGATATGTTTTAGACGGTAAATATTACTTGCGAAAGTTGCGATGATAATTCTTCCATGATGCTTTTTAAAAATTTCTTGGAGTGCATTGTCTACTTTAGACTCACTCATACTCATTCCTTCGTTTAACGCATTAGTAGAGTCACTCATGAGTAGGGTAACTCCACGAGATCCAATCTCTGCCATTTTATGGATATTGGCCATTGGTCCAATTGGCGTTAAATCGAATTTAAAATCTCCCGTTGTTACGACGATCCCATTTGGTGTCGTAATACAAATTCCATGTGAATCTGGAATTGAATGTGTGGTACGGAAAAATTCTACTTCGATATTTTTGAATTTTACTTTCGTTTTTTCATCGTATACGATTAAATTTTTATATTGAATGTTCCTTTCATCTAACTTCTTACGGATCAATCCTACTGCTTGATTTGGTGCATAGATAACTGGAATATTGACCGTTTGTAGTAAAAATGGAATTCCTCCAATGTGGTCTTCGTGTCCGTGTGTAATAAAAAGTGCTTTAATTTTTTTCTCGTTTTTCTTTAAAAATGTAAAATCTGGAATAACATAATCGATTCCCATAAGTTCTCCACCAGGGAAAGTAATTCCAGCATCGGTAATCACTAGTTCGTTTCCATGCATAACACAATACATGTTTTTACCGACTTCACCAAGTCCACCGAGTGCAAAAATCTTCGTTGCAACTTGATGATGATTATTATCAAATAACTTCATAAAATCTCCTTTCCTTTTTTATAAATGAAAAAAATCGTTCATAAAAACATTGTTCTTTTTTGAACAAGATCATATTTTATTTTTTTGTAACCCGTCTAAATTATTTTTATTTACATTTATAAAATACGTTGTTTGAAATCAAATTTCAAATTCACTCTCACATTATACTTGTTTTTTCGATATTTGTCCAGTCCTATTGTTTTTCAAAGGGAAAGTGTGTTACGATAATGTTGAGGGATGGATATGAACTTAAAAACAAAATTTAAAAGATCAATTTTAAAAGAAATACGTGAAACAGCTGGGTGTGATTATGCGGAAGCGTGTAAACCTGCAATTGATGAATATATAGAATATATGATGGAGAATGATTTTCCTTCTTATCTATCGGAAGAAGAAATGTATCGTTGTTTGAAAAAGTATATTGCAGTGCCACCACAGATTATATTTATTTTGAAAGATGGGAAAGTTTTTCATAAAAAAGCGAGACACAATCAGAATCATGTTGTCGCTGTAAGAAAATTCGTCAAAGAATATGTGTCACTGCATCCAGAAAGTTCATTAAAAAATATCGATTTGGAGCAAGAAGATTTGTTTCACTTGATGCGTCTAGTACAAAAAGAACAGATTGAAATGTATTATATATGGCTTGATTGGATAGATTGTAATACATATTGTAATATTTGGAAAGGTGAGGGGGAAGCTCCCAAGAGAGATATGGTATCTCGTATCATTTTCGAAGAATTGCTTCAAACAAATGAAGCGTTCCATATAGAAGATGATACTTATATGATAGAAGGAATTCCAAAGAAAAGTATCGATCACATCGTAAGATAGGAGGACGAAAGCTATGAGAGAACAGTTAGAAAAAGAAGAATTGCAAAATTGGGATATTACTTCAGAGGAAGAGTTGCAAAACTTACAAATGGCGATGGAAGAGTTTTTTACAAGTGTTAAAATGATGGGAATCGATGAAATTTCTGATGTCGTCGAAGGTTATGATACGAGAGAAAAGTCTATTGCGTTGGCTAAGGCGCGATTACATCATTTTCTTCAAACTCCGGTTCAGCTATTTTTGATTTCAAAGGATGGAGAATTTCATTTAAAAACAGGAACTTGCGCTGATTTTCATATCGATTTATTATTGGATTGGATCGAGGAAAATGCTTTTGATTTAAACATGGATACCGATGAGGTGGAACTTTTGATTCAAAAGAGAAATCAAATGGCGACATTTCGAACTATACTAGATCATTCCTATATGATAGGAAGAGTTTTTTACGATATTGAAAGAGACGAAACGGGGGTTTTCATAGAAAAACCGGAGGTGCTTACTGAGGCTCAAGAAAGAACATATCGACAATTGAAAGAGCAATATTTAGATAGAAACGGAGCACAATGGCTTGAGACTGGAGCGTGCCGTATCCCGGGAAGTCCTGAGTATCCACTGACTGAAAATAGTTTTAAACAAAATAAAATGATGTGAGAATCTAGTATTTTCACATTTTTTCGTGTAAAATGGTAATAGAGTGGGAGAGGTGAATTTATGGGACTCTTTGATAAGTTTAAAAATATTTTGAAAACAGGAAATAAAGAAGAGAAAAAAGAAATAGAGAATTATCAAAAAGGGTTAGAAAAAACAAGAAAAGAATTTTCAAATCAATTGGGAACTCTCTCAAAAAAATATCGTAAAGTAAACGATGAATATTTTGAAGAGTTAGAAAACATTTTGATTATGGCAGATATCGGTGTTAATACAGTGATGGATTTTATCGATCAGTTAAGGAAAAGAGTAAAAAAGGAACATATTGAATCGCCGGAAGATCTAAGAGAGATCATCGTCGATGAGATGTTTATTATCTATGTTAACAACGATATTATCGTCAATAAAATTCGGTACGCCGAAAATGGTCCAACCGTTATTTTATTTGTCGGGGTTAACGGTGTTGGAAAAACGACGACGATTGGGAAATTAGCGTATCAATTAAAAGAACAAGGAAAAAAAGTTCTTTTGGTTGCAGGGGATACTTTCCGTGCTGGTGCAGTAGAGCAAATACAAGAGTGGGGACAAACGGTAGATGTTCCAGTTGTTTATAAAGAGCATGCGGATCCTGCGAGTGTAATGTACGATGGACTGGATCGAGCTTTAAGAGAAGATGTGGATGTCGTTTTGATCGATACAGCAGGTAGACTACAAAACAAGGATAATTTGATGAACGAACTTGAAAAAATCAATAAAGTGATTGGAAAAATGATCCCTGGAGCGCCTCACGAGACACTTTTGGTATTAGATGCGACGACAGGACAAAATGGGATTAGTCAAGCGAAAAGCTTTAAAAGCATCACCAATATCACGGGAATTGTTTTGACAAAATTAGATGGTACTGCAAAAGGTGGTATTGTTCTAGCTATTAAAGAGATGGTTGGAATTCCTGTCAAATATATTGGACTTGGGGAAAAGAAGGAAGATCTTAGAGTCTTCGATATCGAAAAATATATCTATGGATTATTCGACGATGTGAAAGGAGAGTAGGAAAATGAAAACAAAAAAAAGCATTCCTGCTTCTTTACAGTTGCAATTTTATAGTTTAATTGCTTTATTAGCGCTTGGAATTTATTGCCTGATCGACGCTGCATATATCATCTTTTTCGAAATTTTACTCGCTTTTCTGTTTTTCTTAATGGGATATAATAATCATAAAATATATCACCGTAAATATATGACAGTTATCTATATTACGTGTGGAATATTATTTGCATTGGTTGCTGGGTTAGAACCACTTGGAATCAGTATTTTATCTTAATAATTTATATGATTATTATAAAGAATTACTAACGGAAAAACAGAGGAATTATTTCGAGGATTACTACTTTCAAAATCTGACGTTATCAGAGATGAGTGAAAACTACAATATTAGTAGAAATGCAGTGCATAAGCAAATTAAAGATGTCGAGGAGAAATTGTATCATTACGAAGCTTGTTTACATTTATATGAAAAGAAACAAAAGATTTTAGACACATTAAAGGGAAAAAATGATATTATAGAATTAATTGAAGATTGGATTTAAAAAGAAAAGGGGTTTTTTATGTTTGGAGAAATACTTTATATTAGCGATACTGTCGCACATATTAAAATTAAAGAGGGAACTCCGCTTGCAACAAATTTAATGAATATGCACATTGTCTTTGAGGATGAAAAGAAGAAAATTTTAGGGGAAGTAGAAGACATTAGTAAAGATATTATAAAAGTGCACTTCTTAGGGGAAATATCGAATGGTAGATTTATAGGTGGAGTCATTCGAAAACCTACATTATCTGCTAATATTCGAATTATCACGAAAGAGGAACTTGCGATGATCGTTGGAGAGGATGGACCGGAAAGTTTACTACTCGGATATTCTCCACTTTACGATAATTATCCAGTAAGGGTAAATATTAACGATTTATTTGCAAATCATATGGCTATCTTTGGTAATACTGGTAGTGGTAAATCTTGTGGTGTCGCACGACTTTTACAAAATGTATTTGTCAATCCAAACCTTCCACCATTTCGTTCTAATTTCTTTATTTTTGATGCTTACGGGGAATATCATAATGCATTTATGTCAGTCAATACGTTAAATCCTAATTTTAACTTTAAATTTTATACGACGAATGTCAAAGAAGTAAACGGGGGAGAGATATTATCGATTCCACCTTGGTTACTCGATGTCGATGATTATGCATTGTTACTTGGTGCAACAGAGCACTCACAGTTGCCAATTATTGAACGTATGTTAAAGTTGACTTCTATTTTTGCGGAGAGTAGTGAGCAGTCTTTAAAATACAAAAATCATTTGATTGCAAAAGCGATTATGATGATTTTATATACCAATCAAACATCTTTAAGTAAGAGAAATGATATTTTCTCTATTTTGCAAACATGTTCCACACCACAATTCAATTTAGAAGCAGTGGTACAAGGGGCTGGATACACTCGTAAATTTAGGGAATGTTTTATCGTCAATAAAACTGGTGAATTTGTTGAAAGTATTTTAGTAACAGAATATGTAAGTAGCTTTATCGATGAAGAATTAGATAAATATGAAGCACAGACGAAAAACAAGTTTACACTTGAGGATCTAGAAAAAGCACTCAATTTTACTTTGATCAGTGAAGGTCTTTTACAAAATGCTAAGACTTATGGAGATGCGATTACATTAAAAGTAAGATTACATGCATTAGTAATTGGAGAAAATGCAAAGTATTTTAATTACCCTAATTTCATTACTGAAGAAAATTACATTGCAAGTTTGGTCAATAAGAATGGACGTAAGGCACAAATTGTTAACTTTAACTTAGAGGATGTAGAAGATTCATTTGCAAAAGTAGTGACAAAGATCTATACGAAGATGTTGTTTCACTTTACGAAGATGCTTCCACAACGTGCATCAATTCCATTTCATATTTTCTTGGAGGAGGCTCACCGTTACGTTCAAAACGATACTGATAAATTTTTATTAGGGTATAATATTTTCGAACGTGTTGCGAAAGAGGGACGTAAGTATGGACTCATCTTTAATTTAATTTCACAGCGACCTGCAGAAATTTCGGAAACAGTTATTTCGCAGTGTACGAATTTCATGATTTTTAAGATGAATCACCCAAGAGATCTCGAGTATATTCGTAAGATGCTTCCTAATGTTAGTGAGGAAGTCGTAGAGAAGCAAAAGAGCTTGCAACCAGGTACTTGCGTCGCTTTTGGTAAAGCATTTAAAGTTCCTATGATTATCCATATGGAGATGCCAAATCCAGAGCCATCAAGCAGTAGTTGCGACATTGTAGATACGTGGGCAGTACATCAAAACAAAGGGCAGTAATGCCTTTTTTTCTTTATTGACATTCGCTTTAATAAACGATATACTTAACATAAGATAGAATCGAAAACGATAGGTTGGTGAAATTGTGAGAGAATCAAGAAAAGGATTTACGCTCATTGAATTGATGGGAGTTATTGTCGTTATGTCCATTATTCTTTTGGTTGGATTACCAACGATTAGTAATATGATGAAAAAGGATGTCGAGAGTACTTATGAACGATATCTTGTCGAATTGTATGCGGCAAGTGAATCTTATTTTGTAGAAAACAAGGATTTTTATCCAGCACTCGCTGCTCCGGGGGGACAAGCTTATGTTACGATCGATGAACTTATGAGTGAGGGGTATATTCGAAACGTCGTAACAGATCCGGAAACGAATGAAGATTTACCAATCGAGACACAAGTAGAAGTAACAGTCAATGCTGATTACACTTATTCTTTCCAAATTAAGAAAGGAAGTAATCAGAGCATTCTAGTTTTGTTAGATGCGAATGGAGGAAGTGTAACACCAGCATCGTTAGCACGAACATATAAAGCGAAATACGGCGAAATTCCAACGCCGACGCGAAGTGGATATATATTCTTAGGTTGGTTCACTGAAAAAACGGGTGGAGAGCAGGTAAGCGCTGATCAACGTATTACGATTACGAGAAATCATACGTTGTATGCACACTGGCAAGCGAAGACTCCAACAGTAAGTTTTGATGCAAATGGAGGAAGTGCTGTTACGAAGACTATGGTGGTAACAGTCGGAAAACCTTATGGAGAACTTCCAACGACGACGAGAAAAGGATATACCTTCCTCGGATGGTATACTGCAAAAAGTGGTGGCTCTCTCATTACAAAGGATACAAATGTAAAAAATGGAGACAATCACACATTATACGCACAGTGGAAACAGAATAAGTATATTGTTACATTTAATGCAACGGGCGGAAGTGTCAATCCAACGACGAAAGAAGTTACACAATATAGTACGTATGGAGAACTTCCAACACCGACACGAAGTGGATATACATTTAATGGATGGTTTACAGCGACAACTGGAGGAACAAAAATTACATCTACAACAGAAGTGACGATTACAGCGAATCAGACGTTGTATGCACAATGGACGATCAATCAATATACTTTAACGTATAATGCAAACGGAGGAAATGTTAGTCCGACTAGTAAAAAGGTAACTGTAGGGGCAACATACGGAACGCTTCCAACACCAACAAGATCAAATCATAGATTCTTAGGATGGTATACCGCTGCAAGTGAAGGAACGCAAGTTTCAAGTTCAACCGTAATGCCAGCATCGAACGTAACAATTTATGCACACTGGCAAGCAACAACGACGATAGTATTTAATAATGATATTACTGGTGCCCAACAAAAGGTAACTGTGGATGTCGGAAAGACGACAACTGCACCAAATATGACTGCAAGCGGTTATACAAGAAAGAGTTGGTCGACGACGAATTCATCTTTGGCAACAGTGAGTGGAAATACAATTACTGCAAAAGCAGTAGGAACTGTTACGATTCGTTCCAATTGGACGTTAATAAATCCTGGAGTATCGACTGTATATACTGTAAATAATTGGTCTATGAATGCGAGAACCTTTACGATAAAACCATCTAGTGCAAGCGGAGTAAAATACTATACGTTAGATGATACAGACACAAGTTGTTCATATGCAGGTGCAAATCAATGGCCAACAGGATATCTTGAAAATTATGGTGGGGGAAATTCTTCTTCTCGTACACAGTCGAAATATATATGTTATAAAGTATGTACTGGTACAAACAATTACGATGGCTCTAACCGTTGTTCGGTAGCACGAGCTGCTTGGGTTGGGGCAGACACATCTTCACCGGGAACAAATTGGTCTCAAAATAGTTCTACTTATGCTGTAACTGGAACTTCCAAAGGATGTAGCTCTCTTGGTACACATCAGATTGTCTATACCGGATCGTATGCATGGCGCAACAGCTGGGAATCTGGGAAAGCTCATTATAATAATTACTTTATGTATTGTAATGGAGGAGCGACAGGAAAATTTACTTCTATCAAATGGAGTAATAATTGTCAAAAAGCAGTATTTCAACCTAGTTTAAGTGCATGGAAAGAATGGTGGGGAATACAACAGACGAAGTGTGTTCACACCGGAAAAACGCATACGTGGCAACAAAATTAATATATGAAAATAATAGAAGGAGGAAAGAATGAAAAACAATAAAAAAGCGATGATCGGAATACTGGTTATCATAGTATTGGTTGTAATAGGAATTGTAATATGGCTTTTATCTCCTTCGAAAGCACCTGAGAATGAAAAAGAGGTATCGCAAGAGAAGCAAGAAGAAGTATTAGATTTCATTACATCTGGAAATGGAGAAAAAGAATTACAAAAATATAGTGAAGAAGATTTATCGAATGTAATGACTTCGATAGGATCAAGTTCTCAATTTGAAGATGAGATGACGACAAATCCAAAAGTAAAAGAATATACGACACAGTATAAGAAGGAATACGAAACGTTACAAGAAAAATATAGGGAAAATACAAATTATGAAGTTTCGGATAAATATTACGATGAAACTCAGCAAAAGTATTTTCAAGAAATTCGATTAGATAGCTACAGTATTATGGGATATAGTATCGTCTATAATGATTTACTATATTTCTTGATGGATAAACTAGCAATTGCTTATGAGAATCAAAATGTCAGTGCGGAAGCCTCAGAAGATTGGGCATTGACAGATGCTAAAATAAGGTCAATTGCTCTTACACTTACAAATCAA
>USET01000018.1 GCA_900553765.1 uncultured Mycoplasmatota bacterium | reverse complement strand
AAAGCCACTTTACATCTTCACCATGTGGAGGTTCCGTTATCATCTGTACTCCCGTCATCGTCTTTTCGTCGATTGGTGGATAAGTTTGAAATGTTTTTTCTAAAGAAGAAGGATTGGAATCATATACGTATGCTTCATATGCTTGTTTTAAATTAGGTTGATAAAGCTGTAATAATTCCGTCCCTATATAACGTTTTCCTTCCATTGAGATGCCAACAACTTTTACATTTCTATCTTCAAAAGAACCCAGGCTTTGATTTCCTACTATTTCAAGTTTCAATAGATCTTCGTGACTTTTTAGATACTGAACCAGAAAGTTTTGCAAAGAAACTTCGTATGATTCCTTTGGATGATCTTTTAGATATTGATTTAACTGCGTATCATAATCGGTCATCCAACTTCTAAGATCTTCTATTGAAATAACCACTTCATCTACAGCCAAATCTTCCTTTGTTACCATTCCTTCCTTTGTAATAATGAAAGAAGGCGTTGAAAGGACTTCCAGAGAACCAAAAGTAGTGACCATTGGTACATTTAACATCAAATTAGAAAGAACAGAACTTTGATCAGAATGTAGCTTTACATTTTCCACAAAATTCTTTCCATAAATGATCCTTCCTTTCCATGCATATTCATCATACAAATACATATTGAATCGATCATTCATGTTCCCTTCTTTTTTTGCTTTTTCATAAAAACTAGTGTCATCGTCCACGACTCCTACGATCACAACTACATTATCCCCGAGTTGCAACTGACGTCCTTCTTTTACTAATGCTTGAATATCTTTTGGATGATAAAGTTCTCCTTTGCTATCTTTTACTCCATATTTTATCATATATTCTGCCAAATATTTATGAATCACCAATTCGTTTGGTGTCTCTGGTAATCTTCCTATTACATCTCCTATCACACGTTCATCTTCGACTTCGATAAAATTTAGATAAGTTGGTTCGATTACAAAGTATGGATCATTTTCATCACGTTCAGAATATGAGAAAGATAAATATGTTCCTCTATCGTATAAGACATATGATAAATTTAATTTTGATCCAACCTCATTTTCGAGTTTCTTTTTATCTTCCGTAGGAAAAGGTAAAGTCTCAATACTTCCTCTTTCCTGAAATTCCATTTGATTTAATCGATATACATAATCATTGTTATCCTGCATTACTTTAATTTGTAATTGTGTTCGATCGTATATCGTCGTATTTAATGTAATTCCCATAAAAATGAGAGAAAACATCATGAGAAACACTGTGAAGAATAATTTTAATGGCTTTTGCTTCATACTACTCAGTGCCATTTTCATCGCATAATACATTGGTAATTTAGATTCGTAAAATGTATGTTCCTTTTCTGTATCCTCTTGTGCTTCCATTCCTGTATCCGATACGACATCTCCATCTTTCAATTCTATAATACGATCCGCATATTTTTCTGCAGACTCTCTATCGTGAGAAATTACTACGACGAGCTTTTCGGAGCTTATTGTCTTTAAGATGTTAAAAATTTGTTCACTTGATTCTTCATCTAAATTTCCCGTTGGTTCATCAGCTAAAATCATATAAGGATCTTTGATCAGTGCTCTTGCTATTGCAACACGTTGTTTTTGCCCACCTGACAATTCGTTAATTTTTCTCTTTCCTAATCCAGCAATTCCTAATTTTTCCAACAACTGATCAATCTCATTCAATTCGTACTTTTTTCTTTGTAACTTTAGTGCTAGCTCAATATTTTCATACACATTATATTCTTCTAATATATAAAATTCTTGAAAGATAAAGCCGACGCAAGAATTTCGATACGCATCCATTTGCCTAGGGTTTAACTTCGTCAGATCTTTTTTATCGACGATGATATTTCCTTCTGTAGGTAGGTCTAACCCGCCCAACAAATTCAATAGTGTTGATTTCCCACTTCCACTCTTTCCAACGATAAAAACAAGTCCACGATTTCCCATCGTCACATTGATATTATGTAACGCTTCTGTATCTGGTCCCTTCTTAGAATGATATACTTTTCGAACTTTTTTTAATTCTACCATAACGTTCTCCCTACTCTTATCCATAGTATACCATAAGAGAACATAAAAAAATAGTGTCTTTCATCAAGAACACTATTTTCTAGAAAGAATCAATATTGATCTTTACTTTCTTATTTCCGTTTACATAGCTAGAAGCTTGTACAATTGTACGAATCGCATTAGCGATCGTACCACCACGACCAATGACAGATCCCATATCATCATCAGAAACTAATACTTCGATAATGATCATATCATCCTCTTCTTCAAACTGTTTTACAGAGACACTATCAGGATCTTTCACTAGATTTTTTACTAAATACTCTGTTAATGCTGCTAAATCCATAATTATTTCTCAGCTTTCTTTGCTTGTTTTGCATTGTGGAATTTTTCATTAATTCCAGCTTTCTTAAATAAAGCACGAACAGTATCTGTTGGAATTGCTCCATTTTCTAACCACTTCATAGCTTTTTCTTCATCGATTTTAATCTCTGCAGGAGTTGTTAATGGATTATAAGTTCCTACAGTTTCAATGAATTTTCCGTCTCTTGGGCTTCTAGAATCTGCTGCTACCACACGGTAGAAAGGTTTCTTTTTAGCTCCCATTCTTTTTAATCTTAATTTAACTGCCATAGTATCCCTCCAATCTGTCATTATTTTATCATAGCAAAAAGAAAGTGTCAACCTTTTTTTGTTGACACTACATCATATGTATTTTTCATCGACTTCATTCTCAATTTGCTCTTCTACTTCTTCAGTCATTTCGTCTTCTACCTCTTCCCATGGTTCTTCATCTTCTTCTACAGAGATTTTAACTTTGGTTTCTCCGACAATTTCAACTCCTAATTCCTTTTCAATATCGAAAGAAATTGTTCCATCATCTTCGATATTTACTTTAACACAATTTGGCTGTTTTAACGTTCTTACAATAATGTCAGTATCGCCACTTAAATCCGCACTTGCTTTCGTCTTTACGTTAAATAAATCGTTATACTCGATTTTCTTATTCACAACTGTCGTCTTACTATCATTTTCATAAGAATACCAAATATTTACATCATAACTACCATCGACACCAATCTTATCACCTGTTTTATACCCCTTAAATTGATGATTGATCACCCAGCATCCTAATACAGTAGTCGGTTGATCTGTCGGTGTTAATGTATAGCTGTTTTTGAAATATTTCTTTCCTTTTCCAATGACTGCTTTCGTTACGATTTCTTTATATAAAGCCATAACTTCACCCCTCACTTTAATGTATGCTTACAAGTGATAAATGTGTACAAAAAAAGAGGAATATTATCTTCCTCTACTTCTTCCACGCTGTCTATCTTTTTGTTTTTGTTTATGTTTGATGTAAGCTGCAACCGCTGCAATTGCAGCAGCACCTCCTCCAACCTTTACGATCGTTCCACCAACTTTTAAAACTACATTGCCATTATCAAAAGACTCTCCTGTTACCTGTTCGATCAATTCTTTCGATGCTTCATCCATAGAATGATCAGGAAGTTCTTTAGATGCTTCTCCAATCATCGCACCATCTCTTCCCAAAACAGTAAAATTGATAAAGTTATCAAGATTTTGACTAACAGCACCAATCACGTTAGTATCCTTCGTACTAGTTTGCTCTTGCATATTATCGATCCAAGTCATATCAACCTGTTGATACTGTCCATTTTCATCACATACTAAAGACCAACCATGACTTCCACCATCTGCTGTTCCTTTTACATAGTAAGCTTCCATATCATTCTCATCATTAATTAATGCGTTAAATATTTGAGTGAAATTATTACATATTCCTTGCCCAGTTTCAATCGCCTGCAAAGATGCTTCTCCTATATTGGTATCCCAATCATTATACATTTTAGAAAGTTCTGTCGCACCTTCTGTATTTTCAGCGACTCGATTGTCGTAAGTAAGAATCGTCCCTACTTTTACAATCGCATCTTTTACTTTTGGGGATAGATCATTTCCATAATGATCATCGACAAACTCTCGATATTCTAAGACATCATCCACATTTACTTGCTCGTATGCATTTTCTACTGCTTCCACAATTTCAGGGTTTTCCATTTTATAATCTTCTACATTTACTTCCTCAATTACTTCTTCTTTCGAACCATGACTAGGAAAAAAGTCCTTTACTAGTTTACATGTAATTCCCGCACTTCCAAGCAATATCATACCACCTAAAAATATTTTTAAGCCGCGATATTTTTTCTTCTTTTTTTTATTTGTTGTCGCCGTTTTAGAATATTTCGTATTACTATATGTATTTTTTGAACTACTATATCGATTATCATAATATGCCATACTATTCCTACTTTCTATCTTTATTATATCATCATCGAAAGTGTTGCACAGTAAAAAAGCGTCTGTTCGACGTTTTATTTACGGCTTTTTCCCGCGTGTTGCTCTAAAAACTGCTCTGAAAACTCTATGACTTGATCGTTTTCTAAAGGTTCGCCTTGCAAGTCTTTATCAATTCTTACTCTTCCATTATGATCGACGTAATCTTGATATTGTCCTTCGTAAATTGCATCTAAAATATCTTGAGTCGTCGCTTCTTCATTCACAATTTTATAATCCTGTACAAAGCTTCTCTTATTTAATTCATGTGCATGTTGAATTTGTCCTTCGTTATAAGTATCGTTTTTATGTTCTACATACTCATATTGATGGCTTTCTACTGCACCATTTACAACACCATATCCTGCTGCACCTAAAAGTGCAAGAATCCCTAATCTTTTTAATATCCATGAAACATTAGCATGTTTCTTCATAGCATGTTTATTTTTATAAGTCACTTTTGTATGAGCTAAAATTTCCTCTTTCTCTTGCTCTTTACGATTGTATTCATTGTTTGCAAAACTTGGAATATCTGCCACAATCAACAACTCCTCTCATGCTTATAATTTACTACATTTTCATCATTTTTGTCAAATGAAAACAAGATATACAACCTATCTTGTTTCAAACTTTACATTTTTCTTTATTTGAATCCCCGCTATTATCATTCCTATGATAGATACACTTCCCAATCCTACATACTTTAATATATTGTCTAGCGTTAATGGATTGTTTTCGATATTTGCTTCCGTTTGATCATCTTCCTTACCACTATCTTCTGGTGGTGCTATTACATCCTTTTTCTCCTCTATCATAAACGTTGTTTTTGCGCTGACTCCATTTTGATAAACTACAACAAGTTCATATGTACCTGGCACTAAAGATTTCAAATATCCCACTTTCAGTATCAATTCCATACTACCTGGTTGTGCAATATAATGATTCAAATCCAACGTTTGTCCATTCACCAAAACTTTATCGAGTTGAACTAAATCGCCATTCAACGTAAATTTTAAATCTTGATTTTCATATGTTTTATCTCCATCGACAAATTGATACAAAATAGCTTCAAACGAAGGAGTAATAGTAACATTACTTTCTGGCATTGTAAACTTACCATCTTGCACTTCTATCTTCGTACCATCTTGAGCAGTAACTACAAGCTTGTTTAATTTATATCCTAAATCGGCAGTTGCCGATATTGTCACAACTCTATTTTCATCGATTGTATAATTGATCGATCCATGTAAAGTATCGATAACATCGATAAAACCAATTTCATAAGGATCTTCCTTCGTTCCTTTTCCAATCAATATACTATCTTTCAGCTTGATAGAAATAACTGGACGTACGGCATGGTTTATCGTTACCATTCTATAGATTAATTCTCCATAAAACTGATCCACAGCAAAAATAGAATCGTGTGATAATTGTGTCGGTGTTATCGTCCACCAAGGTTTGTACTGATTTTTACTATCGTAAAGCAGCCAATTCGTATCTCGGCATACAGAATGATTTTGATTATTGTCCGCAAATGTTCCACACTGTGTTACGTTTCCATTTGCTTTTAAAAATTCACTCGCCGTAATCAATCCGACTTGACCTACCCAAACAGAAGATTGTTCATCTGCAATTTGTTGCTGTAAATCGTCGTTATTCGGATTGATTTCTCCTACGTAAAATGGAACATTTAATATTTGTTCTTTTCCCTTTGGTGAAAACTTATTTATATATGTAGTGTTTAAGTACTCTCCCAGCGAAGAATTTTCCCACACTCCATTCGAAGCTGTATTAAATGGTTGAAATTCTTCTAAAGGAACATCTTTAATAAGTTTTACTTGTTGTCCTGCAATAGATACGATTCTCCAAAGTTCATCGTTCCATTTGATATAGTTATTTGGATTTGTTCCCTTATAAATATACTTGGTACCTTCGTCAGCATCGATATAAAGTCCATCTCCAGTTCCTACCACTTCAATTTGTTTTTTCCCTATTGAAATCGTATATGTCTTTAAAAATAAATGAAGTGTGCTGTCTTTTTGAATACTATAATCTTGCAAAGTATTCCCATCTTCCAATGTCTTTCCAGCAAAAATAAGTGTTTGCAAAACAACCGGTATTCCTTCTTTTTGAGTGATCTTTTCTTTTACCTCTTCTACTCTATCTGTCGGTTCTACTTCTAAAGTAATATGCTTCCCAGATATCGTTTTTACAAAGATCTGCATCGCATCTGCCTTCATTGGCGATACAAAAAATAATATCGTTAAAAATATAGTAAATACTCCTATTTTAAAACATTTTCCTTTCATCTTTCTCTCCTTACTCTCTCTATTTGTAGTATAAATGAGATTCTTTCTTATGTCAATCGACTTTACTTTTTAATGTTTTGTAAACAGATTCAAACTCCTTGTTCGTAAATTTATTCTCCTGATAGGCATTCCATATAGCATCCAAATAATCTTCGGTAGCAACAATTTTTTCGATTCTTTCATCGTTTAAATGACGATACCGGTAACAATCATCTAGGTCTAATAACAACTTCTGTGCTTTCTTCCAATTTCGACTTACGAGAATACTTTTTGTAATCATCCCTAAGTTTCCCGTTGTAAATGCCCCAGTGATTGTATCCTCCCCACATAACAAGAACAATAAGAAAAAATAACTTTTTTCTTGGTTGTGAACGAAATCTATATAAGCTTGATTTAGGTAATGTAATTTTGGAAGTCCTGCTATCAAAAGAAGTTCCGCGCACTTTTCAAATGATAATGTTTTGGGTAAATATAAGATATTTTCCTTCTTTTGATAATATGGAGCCTCCGATTTTTCAGATATTTCAATTTTGGCATTCTGACAACGATTGTAAATATTTTCAAAACTGCACCAATCATTTCGGTCTAAAAACGAAAGCCGGTTTAACAATATCTCTTTTTGTTCTTCTGTTAAGTTCTCATTTTTGCGAATTGCTGTTTGAATCTTCGATCTCCATTTTTCCTCTTCTGTTTTCATCATATCACCAATTATATTATAACAGAAAAAGGACGCTATGTCCTTTCTGCTTCTTTGTCTAACCAATATTTTCCTTCGACGAGTCGCGTCGTCATCATAGCAGAAGTACTATCTCCTACTACGTTTAAACAAGTAGCTGGCGGATCAATAAGCCAACCGATCGTAGCAATAATAGCAAATGCACTTGGTGGAAATCCGTAAAGAGAAACAATCAACATCTCCCCGATCAATCCACCACCTGGAATTCCAGACATGACAACACCACTTAATACCGCAATTAAAATTGCGATCGCAGAAGTATCGATTCCCGAGAATTCTTTACCGAAGATTCCAAATAAGAAGACGATCTTTAAGATAGCTCCCATCGCACTACCTTCCATGTGCATCGTAGCTCCGATTGGAAGCGTGACTTCACGTACATCTTTTGGAACCCCCATCTCTTTGGTTTGCTCTAATCCTGTCGGCAGAGATGCGAGTGAACTTTGCGTTGCAAGTGATGTGATTGCAACAGGAAAGACATTTTTGAAAAAGACACGGACTCCTTTTTTCCCGCCTGCTAAATAAGAATAAAGCACATAGAATACAAAGAAATAAACAATACACAAAACATAGTAAATCGCCATACTTTTCGCATAACTTCCAAGTAGGTTTGGTCCAAATTCACCAATCAACGATGCAAAATACGCACATAATCCAATTGGTGCATAATACATGACAATATGAACAACTGTCATCATTGCTTTAGATAAAGCATCTAGGCCTTGTGCGAGTGCAGTTCCTTTTGTTCCGATCTTACTAATCCCAATTCCGAATAAAATTGTAAAAATAATCAGTGGGAGCATATTATTACGAGATAGAAGCGCACTAAAATCTGTCACAGTGAGCGCACTGACAATTTGTTCTCCAATATTTACTTTTTCTATTTGCTCTGCAGCATCGATTGCAATTTTCGTATTACCAACCGGATCGATTACGAGAACGACGAGCAACATGATAAGCGCTGCAATTGCGCTTGTAATGATGAAAACAAAGAACAAATAGCGCAAAATTTTACCGAGTCGTTTCATATCGATCATATTTGCTACTGATGAAGATATCGTAAAAAAGACAAGTGGAACAACCAGTGTATACATCATATTTAAAAAGATATCACCAAATGGTTTTAATACCACTGCCTCTTCTTTTAATACGATTCCTAAAATACTTCCTAGAATGATCGATGCAAGTAATATTAACGGAAATCGATAGGCTCGGAACGTTTTCGATTTAAAAAAACTCATATTTACCTCCTACTGTACTATATGAAAATAGGAAATAAATATGAGAAATTAAGCGAAAAATGTCGAAAATGACGATGGCATAAAAATCGTTATACCGACGAGTAAAAGAATGGCACATGCAAAAACTATTTTTCGTGCCTTCTGATTAGAAATAAATTTGTGAAATAATAGTAAGAATACCTGTATAAACAATGTTCCAATCGCAAGTGCAACAGAAAATACAAGATAATCTATCATACGATCTACAAGAGATACGTTCTGTAAATCCATCATCGTCATCATCGTCGTAATATAGGAAGTTTTCGTTCCCAAAAAGAATAGCGTCCCTACTAAGCATAATGCAAGAAACAATACGATGACAATCGATTTCTTTTCTTGGAAACAGTGTTTCCACCACAATTGATTTTGCATCCATCCAAATCCTATAAAGCTTAGAAGTAATAAATATGGAATAAATTTTTGATATTCTTTCAAGAAAGAAGATAAAGCTGAATCTTGGAATGTACACAACATGAGGACATAAATTACCGCAAGAGTGATAGATACGATAGCAACATAGCGAAACCTATCCTCTTCTCCTTCTACATGGCACATACCAAAACTAACGATCAACAAGAAAACAAGTAAATACGGATGTACACTAGAAAGTAATCCCATGATTGCCCCATAGGAAATTAGATCCATCTCTTTCCCATTGATTTCACCTAAAATAGGAACCGTATAGAGGAGGTCTTCACTCTGTTTTGTGTCTGTCTCGATGACTTTTTCCTCCTCTTGTGCTCCATTTTTTAAAACATCTGCTACGACATCTCGATATTCTCCTGGATTCTGTTCGTAATATGTGATGGCATTGGTAATGTCAGTCTTGGTATTTTCATCAAATCCTGTAAAATAGCGTTCCCCAATGACTGTAAAAGGAACTCCGATACTCGTTGACCCTAAAGTTTTTTGCACATTCGTTTTCAGAGCATCGTTTTCTGGATGATACCATACCTCATACAATGTCGTCGTTACATTAGAGTTCGACTGTTTGATCGTATCGAGATATTCGATCTCTGCTCTACAATGTGGGCATGTGCTACCATGAAACAAATAAATCGTGATTGGTGCTGCCTTTACAACTGATGGAATAAAAAGGCAAAAGCAACCAACGAGAAATAATACTAACTTTTTCATAGGTCCTCCTTATAACAAGAAAGTAGGTCCTCACCTACTTAATCCGTCATCCTCGTACAACGAACAATGTTTGAACTTTTCTGACTTTGAAGTAATAATTGATCTTTATTATTTCCTTGAATCACACCATCATACTCGATAAGGTGTAAATCTGTATTCGTGACCCCATCGATCGTATATCGATCTGTATATAGATCTAGATCATATTCTATATAATCCTTGTCAAAATCATAATCCCAATCTGTCTCATAAGTTCCAACAATTTCTAATTTCATAGGAGACTCGGAATTATATAGTTGAAACTTTCCGCTTTCACTAATATATAAAACTTCATTCTCCCCACAATCCCAAGTTCCATATATATCGCTGCTATGCACACTCATAGAAAATCCTATCCATATAGGAACAATAATAAAAACCGCAGTAAGTCCGACGACAACTAAAACAGCGAGAATTACATACCATTTATTCTTTTCTTTTCGCCGTCTGAAAAATTCCTCTTTTTCACTTTCATTCGCCATTCCAGGATCTAATGATTTCCCGCAATGATGACAAAATTTCGCATCTGCCTGTTGTTTTTCTCCACAATATCTACAATACATACTTTTCTCTCCTTATAATCATTATATCAAATTTTTTTACATTTTCATCTAATTATGTAAATGTTCATATTGTTGTTTTAATACTTTTAAAAAGGTTTCAATTTCTGCTTCCGTCGTATCGCTTGAAATACTAACGCGCATACTTGTATTTGCAACTTCTTCTTCTTTGGTTAACGCATATACAGGAATTGACATTCCCGACCCTTTCGAACATGCTGTTTTCGTCGATATGAAAATATCGTGTTCCTCAAGAGCGTGTAACATCGTCTCTGGTTTCACTCCGACGACACTGAAGTTGACGATATGTGGAATACACGCATCTGTATGATTCATGATAATTCCATCGATTTGTTCTAACCCTTCGCAGAGCTGATGCGAGTATTTTTTCACACGTTCATATTTAGAATTTAAGTCTTCCTGTGCTAATCGCAACGCTTTTGCTAAACTTACAATCAAAGGAAGTGCTGGAGTTCCACTACGGTATACTGTCGTACTTTTTCCTCCATAAATCATCGGTTCTAATTCAACTTTATCTTTTTTTATAAGGCATCCAATTCCTTTTAATCCATAAAATTTATGTGCGGAAAAGGAAGCTAGATCGACATTCGTAAGGGAAATTTCGACTTTTCCGATACTCTGCGTCAGATCGACGTGAAAAAAGCACTTCGGATACGATTTTAAAAGATTTCCAATTTGTTCGATCGGTTGTAAAATCCCAAGTTCACTCGATACACTTGCAATACTGACAAGTATCGTATCATCTCTGATCATCTTCTCTAACGCTACGATGTCTACTTGCCCATTTTTTAAAAGCGGTACATAATCGATTTCGTACCCTATTTTTTTTAAATACTCGCATGGTTCTGTCACAGAAGAATGTTCTAGTTGTGTCGTAATGATATGCTTTCCTCGATTTTGATATTTACGGGCAATTCCTAGAATTGCTAAATTGTTCGATTCACTCGAACCACTCGTATAAATAACTTCACTCGGTTTTACATTTAATAAATCTGCAATCTGTTTTGTAGCAGCATCCATCAAATGCTTTGATTTCATTCCAAGAGAATGTAACGAATTTGGATTTCCTATATAATTTCGAGCTGTATCACAAAAGCTTTTCAAAACTTCTTCTCTGACAGGAGTCGTTGCAGAATAATCTAAATATATCATAATGATCACCACTGTTATTGTACCAAATTTATGTATAACATGCCACAAAAAAAGCGCAAAAGCGCTTATTCTACTTCTTCAAAACGATACTTCTGTTTGATATCAGGATATTTTTCATGGTCTACTTCAGATAAAAACATATCTAATGGTCTTGCATAAATTCCATCCTTGTGATTTGTCTTCCCATTATTATCCATACAACGATAAACAACTAATTTTTCTCCTGTTTCACATTTGTTTTATTATATCATCTACATTGCTACCAATTTTTTCACTTGTGGGAATTCATAAAATTTAACAGTATTTTTAATACTAAATTCTTCTTTGTTATTAGTGCATAAATATATTATTTAACGTTAGTGCAATTCCTATCTCAATATGAATTTCATTTTTTCATTCATCAAGTTTTTGAAATTTTATTCATAAATTAAAAATAATCTTTTGCATCACTTATAATTTTTTAGTTAAATTTTATCTTCTTTTTGCTAATATACTCTTGTATAGCTTCTGATATCATTTTATCCCTACAACTTACTTTATTCTCCTTTTTCTAACACAAATTTATTTACTATTTCTATATACATAATTAAATATGTAATTGATATTAAAAATCCTGCCAGTACGTCACTTGTGTAATGAACTCCTAAATATATTCTACTTATTCCTATTAAACATATAAAAATACTTAATATACATATGGATATCCATTTAATGTATTTATTTTTAACATATTTATATATCAAATATATTAAAAATCCATAATATGCCATGCTTACCATAGAGTGTCCGGACGGAAAACTATATCCACTTACTTCTATTAATCTATATCCTGTTGGACGTGGTCTTTTCAAAATATGTTTTAATAATTGATTTAATGTTGCTACAATTGCTAAATTCGCTAATATTAAAAAACCTATTTTTTTATTTTTTATAATTATAAATAATAGTACCGCTGAGCTTATTATAAAAATAGTGCCTCCTAAGAATGTTATACCTCTTGCCACAGGTGTCACTGTACTTGAAATTAATAAGTTTGATATAATGTTATATCCTATTATATCTCCTTTTATAATTTCTTTATTAAA
>USET01000017.1 GCA_900553765.1 uncultured Mycoplasmatota bacterium | reverse complement strand
ATGCTGGATCATATACCCTATCATTTTCTTTTGGTTCAACTAATTTAGCTAATAATTGAGATACTTCAGCTGGAGTATAGAATTCTCCACCTTTCTTTCCTGAATCTCCTGCAAATCTTGCAATTAAATATTCGTATGCATTTCCTATTACATCTAAATTTCCTATTTTTTCTGGTCTTAAGTCGATATCTGGATTATTAAAATCATTTAATAATGTTCTTAATATAGCATTTTTTTCTTTCTTTTTTCAATTGCAAATATCACTTACTAATTTTTATGATAGTACATCATTTATAAAAATATGATCTTTTTTCTCTATCTTAAGCGTTTTTGATTTTATGGCTTGTAAAATAGTTTCACAAGATTCGATCGGTAATTCGATCTGATATTGGATGACTTCATCGAACTTTTTTTCTGTGATCGAAATATTTTTTAATAAGTGATCGATCTCTTTTAATTGTTCATATGAGAAAAAGATATTATATCGCATTCCAGGAACAAGTGATATTGGGGTTATATTTTCTAAGGCAGTTGTCACTGCTTTTGTGTAAGCTCGAACGAGTCCACCAGCGCCTAATTTGATTCCACCAAAGTAGCGTACTACGATCGCTAAAATGTGTTGATAGTCTTGCATTTTCAGTACATTCAACATCGGCATACCTGCTGTTTTACTCGGTTCTCCATCGTCACTGCATCTTTCGTTTTGATCGAGAATGTACGCATAGCAATAATGAGTTGCATTTGGAAACTCTTTTTTTGCTTCTAATAACGCTTCTTTTACTTCTTCGATATTATGGATGGGATAGAGAACTGTAATAAATTTTGATTTTTGAATTTCTAATTCTGATATAGATTTTTCTTTGATACTTTTCATGTCATCACCATTTTTATTGTAACCTATATTTCATCCTTTGACAATTTTTTTTCATATGATAGAATGGAGATATAAAGGTATGGTGGTTGGGGTGCATAAATTAGAACAAAGAACGTTTATCGATAAGAAAACATATGAAAATATCGTACAATTTTTAGAGGAACATGCGACAGTAAAAGAATCAAAACGACAGATTATTTATAAATATCGATGTACTTATGATTTTCGTGCGTTGGTAGAAAAAGATCGAATGGTTTTACGTATGAGAAAGGGAAATGTCGATGAGGATATTCTCGTTGCGGTATCGTATGAGGATCATGAAAAGATGCTCGATATTTTAAGGCTATTAGGACATACACTTGATACAAAGTGGTATCGCCTACGTAAGCTATTTACGTATCAAGATTTAGAGATTACGCTCGATAAGACATTCCGCTATGGATATGTTATAAGTGTATCGATCGAATTGCCAAGAGATCAGGTTAAGGACGGTACTGAAAAGTTATATCACTTTTTTGAACAGTTCCACATCGTGTTAACGTCACCAGAACAGTTTTATCAGCAGTATCATCACTATCTAACGAATTGGTATGAATATACGAAAGATATCGATGATTCTACCTTTTTTGAGAAGTAGCGTGTGCAACTTCTTTTTTTATTACAAATTTGTTATAATATAGGCACGTAGGGGATGGTATGTATGAAACAAAAATTATCACTCGTGCCACAAAAACCAGGATGTTATCTCATGAAAAACAAAGATGGGGTGATCATCTATGTTGGAAAGGCAAAGAAGTTAAAAAATAGATTAAGTTCTTATTTTCGTGGAACTCATACTGGAAAGACAGCTCGTCTAGTAAGCGAGATTGCCGATTTTGAATATATGGTTGTCGGAAGTGAGACAGAAGCATTTATTTTAGAGTTAAATTTAATTAAAAAATACGATCCAAAATATAATATCTTATTGCGAGATGATAAAAGCTATCCGTATATCGAACTTACGGAGGAAGCGGTACCTAGACTCTTGGTCGTACGTAATATCAATCGTAAGAAAAACCGTCATACGAAATTATATGGACCATATCCAAACGTGAGTGCGGCTCGCTCTGTTGTCAATTTATTGAATCGTATGTATCCTTTGAGAAAGTGTCGAACATTTCAGAAAAAGCCATGTCTTTATTATCATATAGGGCAATGTTTAGGGTATTGTACGTATCAAGTATCCAAAGACAAAATTGATGAAATGGTCAGAGATATCCAAAGATTCTTAAAGGGTGATCATACGTTAATTACAGAGAAGATCAAGTCGGAAATGCTTGCGGAAAGTATGAAAATGAATTATGAGAAAGCTCAGGAATTAAAAGAACTTCTCTCTTATATTGAAACGACACTTTCAAAACAGAAAGTGGAAATTCAAGACGATGTCGATCGAGATATTTTTGGATATTACGAAGAAAAAGGATATTTATCTATTCAGTGTTTCTTTGTAAGAGGAGGAAAGATTTTAGAAAGACATAGTCATATCTTTCCAATTGTCGATGAAGTAGGAGAGGAACTCACGCGGTACATTGCTAAATTCTACGAGAAAAACGTATTATTACCTAAAGAAATTTTAGTGCCAGATCAAGTCGATACGGAACTATTGGAGTCTGTGTTAGGAGTTACGGTTCACGTTCCGATCCGTGGAGTAAAGAAAAACATGGTTTTAATGGCGTGCGATAATGCGAAGATTGCGATGAATGAAAAATTTGAATTAATCCAAAAGGATGAGGAAAGAACGACACTTGCTAACCAAGAACTTCAAAATATCTTACACCTCGATCATTTGGATCGCATCGAACTATTTGACAATTCTAATTTGTTTGGATCTTACAATGTTTCTGGAATGGTCGTGTTTGTAGATGGAAAACCAAGCAAAAACGATTATCGGAAATTTAAAATTACCGTTGATCAAAACGATGATTATGGAACGATGCGCGAAGTAATTTATCGTAGGTATTTCCGCGTTTTAAAAGATGGACTGACACGTCCAGATTTGATCATTGTCGATGGAGGAATCGGTCAGATGCATGTCGCTAGGGAAGTGCTTGCTAGTTTAGGAATGAATATTCCTGTCGTGGGGCTTAAAAAGGATGATCACCATGCTACAAGTAAACTTCTTGCTTTCGATCCGATCGTGGAAATCGATATCAATAAGCGAAGTAATCTCTTTTACTATTTAGAGCGAATGCAGGACGAAGTACATAATTATACAATTCATTATCACAAACAAATTCGTAGTAAAGGGGCATTAGAAAGCGTATTGGATCACGTAGAAGGAATCGGGGAAAAGAGAAAGAAAGAACTTCTAAAAAGATATCGAACGACGACGAAGTTGAAATCGCTCAGTGTCGATGAATTAAAAGAGATTTTACCAGAGAAAGTCGCTTTCAATCTATATGAATTTTTACAGGCGATGGACGAAGAAAAGAAATAGATATTACCAAGGAATTTTTCTTGGTTTTTCTTTGGAATCAATGAATTTGTGGTACAATGGTAGTAGGTGAGAACAATGTCGAAAATTAAAATTATGGATGAAATACTTGCAAATAAAATCGCAGCAGGTGAGGTTGTTGAACGAAGTGCATCTGTCGTCAAAGAGCTCGTTGAAAATAGTATCGATGCTGGGAGTACGGAGATCAAAGTAGAAGTGATCGATGCTGGAACGAAAGAAGTCAAAGTAACAGATAATGGTGTTGGAATGGAAAAGGAAGATGCGATGCTTGCTTTTTCCCGGCATGCGACGAGTAAACTTTTACGTGAGGAAGATTTATATCACATCGCAACATTAGGGTTCCGTGGAGAAGCGCTTCCATCGATTGCCAGTGTGAGCGAAATCACCTTAAAGACTTCAACAGGAGAAATTGGTACTGTCGTTGAATTAAGTGGAGGACATGTTACTTCTGTTACACGTGGAGATGCCCGCAAAGGAACGATTTTATCGGTTCGTAACTTATTTTATAATACCCCTGCAAGATTAAAGCACATTAAAAGCTTACAAGCAGAACTTGCCGTTATGACAGATTATATGAATAAAATTGCGCTATCTCATCCGAAGATCAAATTTACATTTTCCAATAATGGGCATATTATTTTAAAGACAGATGGATCAGGAGATATTTTAAAGACAATTCACAATATATATGGATTAGAAATCACAAAGAAAATGCTCTTTGTAGAAGGGGAAAATGATGATTACACAGTAGAAGGATATATTTCACTTCCAGAAGTACATCGTTCAACTAGAAATCATATGGTAACGCTCGTCAATGGGAGAGTCGTAAGAAACATGGAACTCAACCGTGTCATCAACGACGCTTATCATTCGTATAAACCAGATAATCGTTATCCAATTGTCGTCTTGAATATCGAAGTAGATCCAAGCTTGATCGATGTAAATATTCACCCGACGAAGCAGGATATCAAATTTAGTAAACTCGATCAATTATCAAGTTTAATTACAGAAATGATCCGTACAAAGTTATCGAAGAGAACATTGATTCCTCATATTAAAGTAGAAGAAGAGGAAAAAGTAGTAAAAGAAAAGCCGAAATACGAAACATTGACGCTTGATTTTGATATGCCAGTAAGTGAATCAGAAACGACGTATCAAGTGAACGATGACTTCATTTCCGCTCCAAAAGAAGAAGAGGAAAAGGAAGAAGAAAACGATGCAATTTTTACGGAAGATGTAGAAGAAAAGAAAGAACGTCTACCTATGATTTATCCAGTGGGTGTCGTACATGGAACTTACGTTATCTGTCAAAATGAACTTGGTATGTACATGATGGACCAACACGCAGCCAAGGAACGCGTCAATTACGAAAAATTTAAACGTGAGATGGGAGAACCGAATCAGACTGCGATTGCGATGTTAATTCCTCTTACGATCGAACTATCGAATCAAGAATTTATGTTATTAAAACAACACATGGAAGTGTTGGAACGTTTAAAATTTAAAATCGAAGAATTTGGTGTAAATTCTATTATCGTAAAAGAACATCCGACTTGGTTACCGAATGGGTATGAAGAACAGGCAATTCGAAAAATTATCGAAATCGTATTGCAGATCGGCGATAAATTTTCAATCGAGAAATTTAACGAACGCGTTGCGACGATGATGAGTTGTAAACTTGCAATTAAGGCAAACGACTATGTATCGACGGAAGAATTAGAACAGTTGATTGCAGATTTACGCAATTGTGATAATCCTTTCCATTGTCCACATGGTCGTCCGACGATTATTTTTTACTCTAATTACGACTTAGAAAAATTATTTAAACGAAGTGGGTTTGATCAATTAGTTTAACTATTGTCTTTCTATTTGTCAGGTGTTATAATGATAAAGCTTGAAGGAGGTGCACCATGAAGATAAAATTATTTGAAGCTGTTACAAACCGCATTCCGATGCTTTCTCATTTAACGACGATTCGAACTCCATTATCTATTGATGAGAAGATCAATATGAAATATGGGGGAAATGGATATCGTTCCATTTATGAACAGAGAAAAGAAGCTTCTAAGGCACGAAATGCATATGTAAAAACATATATGACTCCAAATGGTAGAAGAGGAAGATAAAAAGCATCTTGAAGATGCTTTTTTATTGTAATCTTTTCGTTAGTTCTAAATAGTGTTTGATATGTAAATGTGCCATTTGATGTAACAATAGTTTCATTTCTGGGTCTTTGATTTTTGCTTCGTAATCATAACATTTTTTAGCACATTCAAAATTCCAATCTAACATATTTCCAATTTCTTTGATAGGATCCATTTGATTCCCCCTTTACTTTGTTATGAGAAAATGAATTTATTTTTATACAATTAAATCTACAAAAGATAAATGACATATGATATAATATGGATACATATGAAAAGAAAAGAGGAGTATTATGAGTCAAAAGAAAAATGATGCGATTTGCTCGATGGATGAAAATTTCGCACAATGGTATACGGATGTATGTAAAAAAGCAGAATTGATGGATTATAGTAGTATTAAAGGATTCATAATTTATAGACCTTATGGGTATGCGATTTGGGAAAATATCCAAAATGAATTAGATCGTAAGTTTAAAGAGACAGGGCATGAAAATGTTTATATGCCACTTTTAATTCCATCTGGTTTGTTACAGAAAGAAGCAGATCATGTCGAAGGGTTTGCTCCGGAATGTGCGGTTGTAACAAAAGGTGGATTAGAAGAGTTGGAAGAATCTTGTGTGATTCGGCCAACGAGTGAGACTTTATTTTGTGAACACTATGCGAAAATCGTAAAATCTTATCGTGATTTACCTAAAAAGTATAATCAGTGGTGTAGTGTGGTTCGTTGGGAAAAGACGACACGTCCATTCTTAAGAGGAAGCGAATTTTTATGGCAAGAAGGTCATACGATTCATGCAACAGAAAAAGAAGCTCGTGAGGAAACGCTTCAAATGCTTGATATTTATAAAGACACTTGTAAGAATTTATTAGCAATTCCGATGGTAACAGGTTTAAAAACTGAGAAAGAGAAGTTTGCTGGTGCAGAGGAAACTTACACAATTGAAGCATTGATGCATGATGGAAAAGCATTACAATCTGGAACGAGTCATTATTTTGGTCAAGGTTTTGCGAAAGCATTTGATATGAAATTTTTGAATCCTTCTAATCAATTAGAATATGTATATCAAACTTCATGGGGAGTGTCTACACGATTGATCGGAGCTATTATTATGGTACATGGTGATAACAATGGGCTTATTTTACCACCTCGTGTTGCACCAATTCAGGTTATGATTATACCAGTTCGAAGTCAAGTGGAAGGAGTACTTGAAAAAGCTCGTGAAATTGAAATGCAATTACGCAATGCAGGAATTCGTGTTAGAGTTGACGACTCTGATAAGACTCCAGGATGGAAATTTAGTGAAGCTGAAATGAAAGGAATTCCACTTCGATTAGAAATTGGACCGAAAGATATCGAAAACAATAGTTGTGTTCTTGCAAAACGTAATGATGGTGCAAAATTGACGTTAGCATTAGACGAATCATTATCAATGAATGTGCAAGAACAATTAGATAAAATTCATGAAGAAATGTATGATCGTGCATTAGAACATTTGAAGAAACATACAACACGTGTTCATTCTAAAGATGAATTTATCGATGCATTAGAAAACGTAGGAGGATTTGTGCAAGCACCATGGTGTGGCGATGAAGCTTGTGAGCAAAAGATAAAAGAAGAAACAACTGCCACGACAAGATGTATTACAACAGAACAACCAGCAGAAGGAGAAACTTGTATCTGTTGTAATAAAAAAGCAAAACATGTTGTAAATTTTGCAAAAGCTTATTAAAATTCGACAAAAAAAGAACCGAGTAGATGGAATAATTGAGATAGGTGATAAAATGAAAAAATATATTACTCCTATCTTGTGTTCTATTTGTCTTGGTTTTTTCATGGGATTTTTCCTATGTAATCAATATGAAGGTAAGGTTGATTTGAAAACAGTATTTTCCGAGAGTGAACCACTTTATTTTTTACAGAGTGGTGTCTATTCGAGTTTGGAAAGTATGCAGGAAAATGTCGCTAATCTAAGTAATTATATTTATACAGAGGAAGCGGGAAAGTACTATGTTTATATTGGAATTACATCTTCTGAAGCAAACGTCGATAAATTAAAAGGAATTTATCAACAGATGGGGTATTCTATCTATAGCAAGCAACTCGATGTAAGTAATGCTAACTTTATTACATTTGTGAAAGAATGTGATCAAATGTTAGCGGCAACGACAGAGCAGAATGCAATTTTAAAGATCGAACAAGAGGTGCTTGCAAGTTATGAAAAGATGGTGATTCAAAAACATTAAAGTAACAAGACTACCTGAAGCAGAACGTCCGAGAGAACGATTGATTCGAGAAGGAGTAAACTATTTAAATAACGAGGAATTACTTGCGATTCTTCTTCGAACAGGAACGAGAAAGTATCCTGTAAAACAACTCGCACAACTGGTTTTAAAAGAAGTGGGATCGACAGAACATTGGAAGAATATTCCCTACGAACAATTACGAAAAATCGAAGGGATCGGACCTGCACATGCATGTAGCATTCTAGCTGCGATTGAATTTGGAAGGAGAATTTATGCTCCGGTATCAACATTACAGCAATTAAAAATTACAGGGACACAAACAGTTTATGAATATTATAAATATCGCTTAGGAGATGTGAAACAGGAATATTTTTACTGTGTCTATCTAGATCAGCAAAAGAAAGTGATTCGAGATAAGCGCTTGTTCGTTGGAACGGTCAATCGAAGTTTGGTCCATCCACGCGAAATATTTAAAGAGGCTTACTTACTTTCTGCTTCCTTTTTAATTTGTATTCATAATCATCCGAGTGGAAATGTCGAACCATCAGAGGAAGATATTCGGTTGACGGAGCAATTGTTCGAAATAGGAATGATCCTTGGAATTGTGGTGTTAGACCATATGATAATTGGAAAATATGGTTATTATAGTTTTTATGAAAATGGAAGAATTTCCCTTTCCAAGTAAAGGGAAATATATTATAATGAAATAGGTGATGTTATGTACAATCAAAAAAAGATGGATAAAAAATATTTTATTTTAATTGGTGCGATTGTTGCTGCTGTGCTTCTTGGTTTGATTGCACATATCGTAACGACGGATCGTACATTAACACCGATTGAAAAGGCAGTAAAGGATACGGTTTTACTCGTTCAAAAAGTAGCTTATCAACCGATCAAGTTCGTCAAGGATAAAGTTGTAGAATATCAGGAAAAACAAGATTTATATGAAAAATATAAAACATTACAGAAGAAAGTAAAAGAAACGGATCTCATTCAAGCAGAGAAGGAAGAGTTAGAACATCAATTAAAGAGCATGAAAGAAACTTTAGAATTAAACAATACTTTAGTAGAGACAGAGTATTTAAATGCGACTGTTGTAAATCGTAATTTAGGGTATTGGTACAATACGATTACGATCGATAAAGGAAGTCACAATGGAGTTGAAAAGGATATGCCAGTTATCGTAAGTGATGGTGTCATTGGAAAGGTGACGAAAGTATCTAATTTCAACAGTACAGTGAAACTTTTGACGAGTGAGGACGTCAATAATAAAATATCAGTCAAAATTGCAGTTGGAGACAAGTATGTCTACGGACTTCTTTCTGGATATAAGAGAAAGGGAAACACATTTACCGTAGAAGGGATCGCTGATAATATTGAAATTCCTGCTGGATCTGTTGTCACGACAACGGGAATGGGAGACAATTTTCCAAGTGGAATTATGGTTGGAAAAGTAAAAAGAGTAAAGACGGATAATTTTGATTTAGCTAAAACTGTCGAGGTGACATCGAGTGTCGATTTTGACGATTTGAATTATGTGACAATTTTAAAACGAAAGGAAGCGAGTCAATAATGCTTGTCGCCATTACTTTGATCGTTTCTTTTTGTCTGGATGGGATTGTAAGTAACTTTATTCCAATTCATAGTCAATTATTGATTCCGCTTTTAACTCTTATGTCACTACTAATTATCTATCCTTATTTTAATCATCATGAAGATGATTATTTAAAGGTTGCAGGTGTGCTAGGTCTTTGCTATGATATCGTATTTACCGATACGGTATTCTTGCACTGTGTTTTATTTTTACTCGTCGCACTTTTTATTCGTTTGTTAAATGAATGGTTTTCTAACAACATCGTCAGCATTGGTTTTATGGCAGTTCTCGTCATCGCATTTGATCGCATTTTAGAATATTCCATTTTATCACTCGTTGGTTTCTTTGCATTCGATGGAATGTATCTATTACAGGGAATTTATTCTTCCATTTTACTCAATGTGATCTATGCGATTCTCTTATATGTTGTGACGGATAAAATTAGTAGAAAATTTCATATTCGAAAAATCGATTAGAATGGAGATCCATTCTTTTTTGTTGCATATCACTTGTCAGTAGTTCATATATTAAGATAGGTGAGATAAGATGGACAAGGAAATTGAAAAGCTGAAAGCAGAAATGAAGAAGAAAAAACAGCGGACACCTGAAGTGAATATGCGTGCTCACAAAAGAGAAGATTCTACAAAGTCCGCGATACTTCGCTATGTTACAAATTATGCATTAAAGGTTTTATTTACGATCGCAATTACGCTGATTCTTTTTATCTTTTTAAAAAAGAATCGTGATCTTAAGACACAGTTTTATCATCATGTATATGACACGAATTTTGATTTTGCTACTGTGAATCAGCTATATAAAAAATATGTTGGATCTGAACTTCCGTTTCAAGAGTTATTTATAAAAAAGGATAAAGAGGTATTCAATGAGAAGTTAACCTATGAAGAGTCACATATTTATAAAGACGGGGTAAAACTTACAGTTGCCCCTTCCTATCTCGTTCCTGTACAACAAAGCGGGATCGTCGTTTTTATAGGAGAGAAAGAAGGGTATGGAAACACGGTAATCATTCAGCAAGTGGATGGGGTAGACTTGTGGTATGGAAATGTCGATCATTTAAATATCAAATTATACGATTATGTCGAAAAGGGATCCTTACTCGGTGAGGCGAAAGGTGAAACCTTATATCTCGTATATAAAAAGGAAGGAAAAGTGTTAGATTATAAAACTTATCTTTCATAAGTTATACTTTCATCCACTTTTTTATATCGTTGGTTTTATCATGATGATGTTGGGACGTTTTTCCTTTTTCTTTTGGTTTACGCTTTTACTTCTCGTTCATGAATTCGGTCACGCTTTTGTTGCGTATCTCTATCGTTGGAAGATCACATCGATTACGATTTATCCTTTTGGAGGAATGACGAGGTTTTCCGAGCAACTCAATCGTCCAATTGTCGAAGAGTTTTTGATATTGATAGCAGGCCCTATCGCGCAACAACTAGGTTACTTTCTTTTTTCTTTTTTGGGGGCACCTTCTATTGCTTTGATACACTATGCACTTTTGTGTTTTAATTTACTTCCTATCGTTCCGTTAGATGGTTCAAAATTAGTAGAAATCATCCTTCAATTGTTTGTTCCATATCGTTCTTCTAAATATGGAGTTTTCTTTGTGTCTTTTGTAATGGGAAGTATTCTTTGGTATGTCTCTCTTTTTTTTCATAATCTTCTTGGAATTGTTTTATGTAGCTATCTTACAGTACAGATCGTGACGTATTTTCGCAACATCGATCGTACGACGTTAAAGTTTTTATTAGAACGATATTTATATTCTTATCATTTTCGCAAAAAACAAGTGATAAATGGAGGAGATATTAGGAAAATGTATCGAGAGAGAAGTCATATATTTTATATCGATCAAACGTATCATACAGAGCGAGAAATTTTAAGGAAAACGTTTGACTTATCAAGGAGTTTGTGATAAAATTCTATATTGTGTAGTACCTCATGTTGCTACAACCGCACGAACTAGGTAATAAACACGATAGTGTGCCTATTAGGCGAGTCTTAGAAAATAAAGAAGGAGGTCAATATGAAAGCAGTTATTGAAACTGGTGGAAAGCAATATTTAGTAGAAAAAGGTAGTGTTATCTACGTTGAAAAAATGGATGCTGAACCAGGAAAGAAAGTAAATTTCAATGTACTTATGGTAGATGGAACTGTTGGACATCCATATGTTACAAATGCAGAAGTAACTGGTGAAGTTGTAAAACACGGAAAACAAAAGAAAGTTGTCGTTTACAAATACAACGCTAAGAAAAAATACCGTAGAAGACAAGGACACCGTCAACCATATACAAAAATTGAAATTAAATCTGTAACGACAAAATAGTATGATACAGATTCATATCAAAGAGACGGAAAAAGAAGTAAAAGAAATCACGATTTCAGGACATGCTGGATATAGTCATGCAGGGAATGATATCGTATGTGCTGCAGTGAGCAGTATCGTAATTACTTCGATCAATGCAATCTTGAGATTGGATCAAGATGCGATTCAATATGAAGAAGATGAAGGTTTTATTTCAATTAACGTATTGAAGCACGATAAAGTAACGGTTACACTCATTACGAATTTAATCGAATTACTGATCGAATTACAAAACGATTATAAAAAGTATATAAAAATTAATAAGGAGGTGTCCTCATGTTAAAGTTATTACAATTGAATATTCAATTATTTGCACATAAAAAAGGGCAAGGTTCTACGCAAAACGGACGTGACAGTATCTCTAAACGTTTAGGAGCAAAAGCTGCTGATGGAGAATACGTAACAGGTGGATCTATTTTATATCGTCAACGTGGAACGAAAATTTACCCAGGAAAGAACGTAGGTATCGGAAGTGATGATACAGTATATGCAAAAATTTCTGGATATGTCAAATTTGAACGTGTTGGAAAAGATAGAAAACAAGTTAGTGTTTATCCTGAAAGAGGATAATTTGTATGAAAAAGGTACGAAAGTGCCTTTTTTTTGATATAATGAAGTTATCGTAGGGTGATAAAATGAAAAAACTATTATTGATAATTGATTTACAAGACGCTTTTTTAAATGAAGCAACAGCCTTTGTCTCTAGAAAGATCGATGATTTGATACAGCCTGGGAAATTTGATGATGTTTTGTTTACGAGGTTTGTCAATACAGAAAATAGTGTCTACGAAAAGGAATTATTCTATGAAGGTTGTAAAAAGGAAGATGGAAAGATCGTAATCGATACACATGGGTTTTCTGTAATAGATAAAACACAATATTCTGCCTATACTCCGGCATTGCTTAATTACATAAAAGACAAACAAATCGATCAGATTTATCTTTGTGGACTTGATACTGATTGTTGTGTTCTCATAACTGCGATAGACTTGTTTGAACATGGCTATGATATCTATGTGTTGCAGGATTTTTGTGCAAGTTCTGGTGGAGAGACAATGCATCAAGCTGGCCTTATGATTGGAAGAAGAAACATTGGAAAAAATCGAGTGATATAGGCTAGTAATTTTATTAAACTAGTGTATAATAGAAGAGAAAAAAGAGCGTTTAAATATATTAATAGAAAATCTCGAACAAATACAATTACTAGCTGATACTTTGGCAGACAATGAAATTCCGGAGGAAACAGAAAAGAACAGGCTTGCTCAAATCTATAGAAATTTTATACAAAATGAATCAATATTTAATATTTTATTATCTATAGATGATCCGAATTGTCCAGAAATGTATTTTGAATATGTTGGAAGATGTATGGAGGAAAGATTGGATTATTGTAAAGCCAACTCGTTAGCATTTAGAGCAAGACCAAAGATACAACAAATAGTACAAAATAGGAGTAAGTCTTTAGTACAGAAAAAAGAATCACTTGAGGAAATAATAGAACAAATTATGCAATCTGGCAAAAGAATTAAAGAAAGAGACTATTTAGAAAAAGCCGTATTTTCAGAAGCTAGTGGTATGGATACTAAACTTATTCCAATATTGTATGGAGATGGAGCCCAAAAAGGTGGAACCCCATATAAAGATAAGAAGTTTGAAGATTATGAACGATAAAAAGAATGCTTTTATATAATAATAAAAAATCTGTGATTATTCACAGATTTTTTTAAATCTTATATCATCTCCAAAAAAATAACATATATTATAATTACCAACAATTCTTGATACAATTCTTTCATCATAAGTATTATACAAGTTTTGCAAGCTTAAGTTAGTTGAAATTATGGTTTTAGTAATATTTTTTTGATTTAATAATCGTGTATTAATAATATTAAATAATTCGGTAAATTTCATATTATTAACGCATTCAGTACCTAAGTCATCTATTATTAATAAGTCTACATTTAATATATTTTCTAAAATGTTAGAATTAGTATTTTTACCAAATCTGTAATCAATAATTGTATCTAACATAACTGGAGCAGTTTGATATAATACAGTTTTATTTTTTTTAATTAATTCATTAGCAATGCAACTTGAAATAAAAGTTTTTCCTAGACCAGTATTTCCAGTAAACAATAAATTTTTTTC
>USET01000016.1 GCA_900553765.1 uncultured Mycoplasmatota bacterium | reverse complement strand
TCCAGTCATCTATTCCAATCATGCTAAAATTATGTGGGGTACTGAAACGGTCGAAAGCTCTTTCAAACAAGGAATGATCACCATGATAAGCAAGTGCGTCTTCTTTATCGTCGAGGGCGTGTCTTCCTGCCATATAAGCAACTCCAGATCCAAAAGTAAGACTACCAACCAAAACGATTTTTGCAAAAATCTTCTTTTTTCCATGTAATTTAAAATTTTTCATATTTATCAATTCCTTTGTGTTCCTTATTATATATAAGTTTACGAGAAAAAGCAACTAATAAGAATTTCTTTTGAAACTTTGATAAAATGCTCTTTTTTTGCTATAATGAATGAGGTGATAACATGCAAGAAGTAATCAAGAAGATATATGAATACTCCTTAGAAGAAATTATGGGAGAGCGATTTGGAAGATATTCTAAGACGATTATTCAGGATCGAGCAATTCCAGATGTAAGGGATGGATTAAAACCAGTACAAAGAAGAATTTTATATGCGATGTATAAAGATCACAATACAGTAGATAAACCATATCGTAAATGTGCGAAAACCGTTGGAAATGTTATGGGATTTTATCATCCGCATGGGGATTCTAGTATTTACGAAGCGATGGTTCGTATGAGTCAGTGGTGGAAGCAGAACGCCATTTTAATCGACATGCATGGAAACAATGGTTCGATGGATGGAGATGGTGCTGCTGCGATGCGTTATACAGAAGCACGTCTTTCTAAAATTAGTAATGAATTATTAAAAGATATCGAAAAAGAAACTGTTACATGGGCACCAAACTATGATGATTCTCTTTTAGAGCCAACCGTACTTCCTGCAAAGTATCCAAATTTATTGGTAAATGGTTCTACTGGAATTAGTGCGGGGTATGCGACGAATATTCCACCTCATAACTTAGGAGAAGTGATCGATGCGACGATCAAGCGTATCGACAGTCCAAATTGTACACTTGATACGATTATGAAGATTGTACAAGGACCAGATTTCCCAACAGGAGGAATCGTCGAAGGAATCGATGGAATCCGTTCTGCATTTGAAACAGGTCGCGGTCGTGTGATGATTCGCTCAAAGATTGATTTTGTCAAAAACAAATCAAAAGAACAGATCGTCATTACAGAAATTCCATTCGATGTAAATAAAGCGAATTTAGTAAAGAAAATTGAAGATTTAAAAATTGACAAAAAAATCGAAGGCATTAGTGAAGTAAGAGATGAGACTGATCGAGATGGACTACGCATTGTAATCGATCTTAAGAAAGATGCAAGTCGTGAATTTGTCGTCAATTATTTATTAAAAAATACAGAACTTCAGATTTCTTATAATTATAATATGGTATCGATTGTCAATCGTCGTCCGATGACCCTTGGCATCATTCCGATCTTAGATGCCTATATCAAACATCAAAAAGAAGTCATCACGAAAAGAACTCAGTTTGATTTGAGTGTGGCAAAAAAAAGAGTTCATATTGTAGAGGGGCTTGTCAAAGCAATTTCTATTTTAGATGAAGTTGTTGCAACCATTCGTAAAAGTAAAAATAAAGCAGATGCGAAAAACAACTTAGTGATCGAATATGCTTTTACAGAGGAGCAAGCAGAAGCAATTGTAATGTTACAACTCTATAAATTAACAAATACCGATGTAACAGCTCTCTTAGAAGAACAACAAAAGTTGTTACTCATTATTAAGGGGCTAGAAGCAATTTTAGGGGATCCTGAAAAATTAAAAAGCGTTATGAAAGAGGAACTTAGAAAGATCAAAAAAGAATATGCGACTCCTCGTAAGACAGTGATCAAAGAGGAAATTACTGAAATCAAACTCGATACGAAAGAGATGATTCCAAAAGAAGATGTTGTCGTAGTAGTAACTCACGATGGATATGTAAAACGAGTTTCAAAACGCAGTTATGCGATGGCAGAAGGTGAGACAACATTAAAAGATGGCGATTATGTCATCGGAAAATATCAGATGAATACATTAAATACGGTCTTGTTGTTTACAAATTTAGGAAATTACTTATTTGTTCCGGTTCATGAAATTCCTGATTTAAAATGGAAAGAACTCGGGAAACATATTAGTAATGTCATTAAATTATCTTCAGAAGAAACGATTATTGCAAGTATTCCTGTTTATGATTTTAAAGCACCACAAGTAATCACGACAGTTTCTAAACATGGAATGATTAAACGAAGTGAATTAAAAGATTTTGAAGTACAACGTTATTCAAAACCGATGACTTGTATGAAGTTGAAAGCAGGAGACGAACTTGTTGCTGTAAGTAATTCAAGTCATTCAGAAATTTTCTTGACGACGAAGTTTGGATATGCATTATGGTATGGAATCGACGAGGTTCCAATTACTGGAGTCAAAGCTGGAGGAGTCAAGGCAATGACACTTAAGAATGATGAAATCGTAGGAGCTCATCTATTTGATGGAAGTATAGAATACCTCACTGTATTTACGGAAAAAAATACAGCAAAACGCATTAAATTATCTGAATTTGATAAAACGGCACGTGCACGTCGAGGAATTCAGATCGTCCGTGATGTGAAAACGAATCCATACTATATTCGCAATACGTTTATGATCACGACGAAAGATGAATTAGGAATGATTGTGAAAAACGAATGTCAAACACATAAAATTACAGAATTTCCAATCGCTGATCGTTATTCGACAGGAACGACATTTACAAAAGATACAATCGATCATATTTTTGAAATATCACACTGTATTGATCAAGAGACATTGGAACAAGATACAAAGGTCGATGTTCCTGTGCAAGAAGTTTCTTTAAAAGAAATAGATGAGAGAATGATGACGATCGATGATTTCTTGGAAGATATAGATATAAATGGGAAGTAGAATACTTCCTTTTTATTTGCAATTTTAAAATGTATAGATTATACTATAATTAGTAGAATATAAGTGGTGGAGGGAGTTGTATGAGGAGAATAGGCGGAAGAAGTAAATCAAAACAAAAATGGATGATCATAGGAGTGCTGTCAGCATTGTTTGTTTTTAGTACGGGATATGCATTATTAGCAACACAGTTAAACATTCGAGGAACTTCGCAGATTAGTGCGAATTTTAACGTGTATATCTCTAGTATTACAGAAAAGAAAGTATATCGTGCTACAACAAATAGTACAAGTGTAGGAGCAGATAAATTAACTGCTAATTTTGATGTCGGTTTAGAATTACCAGGCAGTTATGCAGAATATACAGTGATTGTTAAAAATGATAGTAATTTTAATGTAGAATTAAAAGAGATTCAAGGAATTGATGAAGCAAATCAAAAAGTTCCAACAGAGATACAGTATTCTATAAGTGGAATAACAAAAGGAGAAATATTAGAAAAAGGAGGAACAAAAGAGTTTACGGTAAGGGTGGATTTTGATTCCGATGCGACGAGTCTACCATCGATGGGAAAGACGTTAGAAATAGAATTAAATTATGAGCAGACGACAGCCACTTCTATTTTGAATGAACTACAAATGGCTTATAATGAAGGCTTACAGCAGGATTTATCGAACGTAGCGGATGTGATTAAACAAGAATTTAACTCAGCAATGCAACAAGCAAAATCGGTATTGGAAGATTCAGGAGCAACAGAGGAGGAAATAAATACAGCATTTATCAGGTTGACTCGTGCTCTTCAAATGCTAGGCATACCAAATTGATGTAAAAAGATGACTTGTTTCATCTTTTTTTCGACAAATTATTTATTTTTCCTATGGTTTAATAAAATAGGTGATAGAATGCGAACTTACTATATTTTTCATATCAAAAGAGAATGTACTACATATTACAAGGAAAAGCCAAAAGATTTATATCAACTTCTTCATCATTTATTTTTAATGCCAAAACATTATGGACGTTATGGAATTTCTTTTTACGATCAAGTTTGTCATCGTTTTGATCAAGAGATTTTAAATTTCTACCTTTCTGGTAAATTTCAATTACAACCACAAAATGGCGTTTTTCATTTTCCGGAAGGAAACTTAGTCCAAATACAGTCATCTTGTTGTATCGTACGAACAAATTCAAACTTTCCGGCCATTTTTCGTACGTTCTATTATTATAGTCGAGATTTATTTGTTTGCGATTTTTATAATCAAGATTATTTTTGGCTTTCAAAACACTATCATGAAATCCGAAAGACCTCATATAATAAAATAGGAGTTGAAAAGATAGGGAATATCTAGTAAAATGTAGTATATAAGGAGGAATGAAAAATGGCATTTGTGATAGATTTATTACAAATTTTAGGTGGTTTTATCGTAGGAGCAATCGCAGGATTCTTTATTGCTCGTAATTATATGAAGAAATATATGAAGAAGAATCCACCTATTAATGAACAAATGATTCGTGCGATGATGTCGCAGATGGGGAGAACTCCAAGTCAAAAACAAGTAAAACAAACAATGAAAGCAATGACTAAGTACATGGACTAGCATTGCTTTTTATTTTAGGAGGAATAAAAAGTGAAAAAAATAGGGGTGTTGGCGCGTCCAGAAAAACACGATGAAAGATTGTATTGGTGTATCAATGGAGAGATAAAACAAGTGATCATGGGGTATGGTTATTTACCATATCTCATATATCCAATACATTTAAATGACGAATTGAATGAAGAAGATTGTAATATATTAAAAGAACAATTAAAAGATTGTAGTGGTGTTATATTACAAGGCGGATCAGAAATCTATGGATATGATCGATATGTTTGCTCTTATTTATACGAACATGATATCCCGACGTTGGGAATTTGTTTAGGAATGCAGACGATGGCAGGTGGAAAGCTTGATCGAATGGACGATGAGAAGATAAAAAATCATTATGACCAAAAAGATGTGAAGTATGCGCATGAAAATTGGATTCAACCAGGAACAAAATTGTTTGAAATTGTAGAGGAAGTGAAAATCCCTGTGAACTCTCGTCATCATGATTATGTTTTAGATACAGATTTTTTTGTTAGCTCTTATAGTAAAGATGGAATAATTGAAGCCATCGAAGATGCACATAAAAAATTTTATATTGGAGTACAGTGGCATCCAGAGTCTATGATTGCATATGATAAAGTAAGTAAGAAATTGTTTGATGCATTTTTTCAAGTGATAGGAGGCCAAAATGAAACTAAAACAAATAGCGCACATTGTGAAGGGGAAGATACTTTCAGGAAGTGATGAAAAAGAAATACAGGAGCATGTCTCTATCGATACGCGTACGATGAGTGAGGGAGATATATTTATTGCTATTATAGGAAAGACGCAAGATGGACATATCTACGCGAAAGAAGCTGAGAAAAAGAAAGCAGGCGTTATCATCGTATCGCAGGAGATAGAAGATATTTCAGTCCCAGTCATACTGGTATCTGATACGACAGAAGCTCTTTTCGCACTTGCTAAACACCATAAAAACACTCATTTTCACGGACTTTTGATTGCGATCACTGGTAGTGTTGGAAAAACGACGACAAAAGAGATGGTTGCCCATATTTTGAGTCAAAAGTATCGTGTGGCAAAGTCCCCAGGAAATTATAACAATCATATTGGTATCCCTCTTACTTTGCTATCATTAAAAGATACGGATGAAATTTGTGTTCTTGAGTTGGGTATGAATCATGAAGGGGAAATTTCGAGACTTTCACGTATGTGTGAACCTCATGTAGCAATGATTACAAAAATAGGAAGTGCTCATATTGGATTCTTAGGTTCCATGGAACGTATTATGCAAGCGAAGATGGAAATTACAGATGGATTAAATGATGGAATATTATTGGTGAATGGAGATGATAAAAGACTGAGTAAGTTAAGAGATACGAAAGATTATCAGGTAGGTTTTTGTGGTACCCATAGAAATGCGATGACAAAAGTAAGCGACATTGATGCGACTTTAGACACTTTATCATTTCAGCTTTTAGAAGATCATAAAAAATATCACTTCTTTTATCCCTATGGTGGTAAACATCTACTTACAAACTTACTTTTAGCCATTGAAATGGGTATTTTATGTGATGTCCCTATCGAACTGATTCAGAAAGCAGTGAGAGAGATGCCGTGTTTTGAAAAAAGATTAGAAAAGATTTCTTTGAAAAGGAATAACATTCTAATCGACGATACATATAATGCTAGTTTAGATTCTGTACTTGCCGACATTGATTATATGAATCTTTATCATGGAAAGAAACTGTTTATATTTGGAGATATTTTGGAAGTAGGAACGTTTGGAAAAAAGATTCATCGAGAAATCGCGAAGAAATTAAGGAAATGTCACAATTTAGAAGTCCTTTGTATCGGAGAAGAAACAAAGCAATTTCCAAAACTGTTAAAGAAATGCGCACATTTTGATACGGTTGAAGAGTTAGTGAAAACATTAGATTATGCGAAATTAGAAGATACTTTTATTTTGGTGAAAGGATCACGCAAAATGCATTTGGATTTTGTTGCTGAAAAGATAAAGAACGAATGGAAGTTATCGGATTCAAATGAAAATAATTGACACAATTTGCAAATAAAGATACAATGAAGTAGCAAGGAAAGAGAGTTTATGAAAGATATTAAATTTAAAGATGGAAATGATTTATTTAACTATAGGGTGGCAGCAGTAATTGAATCGAATTCGAAATACTTATTTCAGAAAATGCCGAATGATACGAATTATACGTTGGTAGGAGGAAGAGTTCGTTTCATGGAGACGACAAAAGAGGCTTTACTTAGAGAAGTTTTAGAAGAAGTCGGCTATGATATTACGAATGATGACTATCACGTTGCAGAGATTGCCGAAAATTTTTTTGATTATAAAGATGAAGACGGAGTTATTCATAAGGTTCAAACATTGTTATTTATCTATAAGGTAAATATTTCAGAGGAATCAAACATTATCAAAGATACAGTTTTTACAATGCAAGACAAAGATGGTACGACTCTACATTGGCTTAGTTATGATGAGGCAAAAAAAGCTTCTATCTTACCATCTATAGCAAAACGCTTACTACAAGAAGATTCATTGCAATATGAAGTTATAAATGATTGTAAGTATGAAAAATAATATATAAAGTCCAAATAATATAAAAATTCAAGTAAAAATATAGATGCTTTTATTTAGAGTCTATGTTTTTATTTTTATAAAAAATAGAAGGAATTTTGGACTATAGCTTATATCATATTTGTAGAGAGTTATTGAAGAAGTGATCTTTTGATAACATTAGGAAGATTGTTTTATTCATCAATTATATAAATTTATCTCTTTTTTCCTGACAACTGGACAAGCGTGTGATATTTTGCTATATTATTAGTGCATAAGTGATTATGCTGTATACTGTTGCATATAATAATAACGCAACTTGTTGCAAAAAAAGCTAGTGATTCCCACTATGAGAGGAAATTGAAAAGAAGCGATTCCGGCTTTGACAGGAACTTAAAAAAGCGGCGATTCCGGCCATAACAGTGAACTTAAAAAAGGGACTAGAGAGCAAACTCTAGTCCTATTTTTTTAATTAGAATGCAATATGTTCGAAGGTGATTTTATGAAAAATTTTATATTGGTAAGATTGGATTATAATTATTGTGATTATTTAAGACAGTTTGATGATGATAAATTATATGGTAGATCTAAAAAGTTATATAATAAATACGTTAATGGGACATTAAATCACAGTATTGCTAAAAGATGCTGTAATTTTACATTGTTGGAGGAAAAATGTATCGAATATAATAGAATCAAAACATAGATACCAAAACAATGGTATTTATTTTTGATTTGCTCTCATATTGATTCCGAGCATACTACCAAATATTGTGATCATCATTAAAATAGCATCATACAAAATATTCGTAAGACGGAATGGATCCTCTAAGAAGAATAATTGGATGAGCGTAAATATGATGATAAATCCTAGACTTAGCTTTAAACCTTCTAACCATCCCTTTGATTTACTTTTTTTACCGAGTAGAATACCTGCGATTAATAGAGATAAAAAAGGTATTAATAACTTTAGGATGGTAAAGAACGTACCTGTCACAAGATTGAAATAATTTAGAATCGTTAAAAGAAAACTGGTTACTAACATCGACAATAGCCCAATCCCAAGACAGATTCCCATAGTTTCAAAATATTTTTTGTAATTCATAATCTCACCTAATATAATCTATGTGTTTGTATAAAAAAATATGTTTTGTTCATAACAAAATAGGGTGATACTATGTATATTGTAATCATTTTAAAAACGATATTTCTCTATCTTTTTATTATGGTAGGATTCCGCATTATGGGGAAAAAGGAAGTAGGTCAATTAAGTGTCATTGATTTGATCGTATCCATTTTAATTGCGGAACTTGCGGCACTTTCCTTGGAGAGTGCAGAACAATCTTTATTAAAATCTATCGTTCCGATTACGACGTTAATTTTGATTCAAATCTCACTTAGTTATTGGTCTTTGAAGGATAGTAAAGTTCGGTCGATTTTAGAGGGAAGACCAACTATTATCATCAAAGATGGGAAATTGAACTTTAGCGCGATGTCAAAAATTAGATATAGTTTAGATGATCTTATCTTACAACTACGCGAAAAAGGATATCAAAGTATCGAAGAGGTAAGTTTTGCAATCTTAGAGAATAATGGGTCATTATCCGTATTTGAAGGGACACACGAATATCCTATGCCTCTTATTTTAGATGGTGTGATCGACGAAGTTGTCTTAGGTGAAATCGGAAAAGATAAAGGATGGTTAATGAGGCTTTTGGATCGCAAAAAGGTACGACTAGAAAATGTATTTTATGCATTTTATACGAAGAAAAAGACGTTTATTATTACGCAGGATGAATTAGAATAAAAAATAAAATACCTTTTGGACATTTTATTTTTCGATGTAATGATAGTTACTAGAGCGGATCAAACGATTCATGATTGCGATTCCAAGACCTTCTTTTTTTACACCTTCGATTAAAATTTGTGTTGGCTTATAAGTGTCGACTTTTCTAAGTAGTGTAAATATATTATGCGAAATTTCATCGTAGTTATGGATGCTTCCATGAGAGACGAATTTGTCGCAGTGAATTTTATTTTCATGTTCTTTGAATCCAATCACAACAGTACCAGCAGTGACGTTTTCGTTTACGAGATCGATTTGTGTTTTTTCATCATCACTATAAATGAGTGTACAAGGACTTTTAGGTGCATAGTGTTTGTATTTCATTCCCGGACTTCTGACAACACCTTCAGCTTTTTCGAAGATATGTTTATCGATCGATACGATTCCTACGACTTCTTTGATATCCTCTGGTGTGATTTTTCCAGGTCTTAAAATGGTTGGAATTTCATCTATAACACGTACGACAGTAGATTCGATTCCTATATCGGATGGCCCACCATCGATGATGATATCTACTTTTCCTTCAAATTCTTCTTTGATGTCTTCGATGTTAGTTCCACTTGGTCTACTAGATATATTTGCACTCGGGGCAGCGACTGGAACATCTGCACACTTTAAAATTTCATGCGCAATTTTGTTGGAAGGCATGCGGATTCCTACGGTATCTAAATGAGCAGACACGTTATCTGGAACGATCGCTTTCTTTTTTAAGATCAGAGTAAAAGGTCCTGGGAAAAAAGCATCGATTAGTTTCTTTTCCATATCGTTGATATCACAAGCGAGTTCGTCTAATTGTTTAAAGTCGTGAATATGGACGATGAGAGGGTTGTCATTTGCTCTTCCTTTTGCTTCAAAAATATGGTCGACTGCGTCTTCTTTTAATGCATTCGCACCTACACCGTATACAGTTTCTGTCGGGAAGATTACGAGTCCGCCATCTCGCAAGACTTGTGCGGTCTTTTGTAATTCTTCTTTATTGATAGATTGTTTAAAATCGTAAATTTTTGTCATACTTTCACCCGGTGAATATTATACACTCAATTTTTGAAAAAATATAGTATAATAAAAATAGAATAGGAGTGAGGGCATGAGCCATAATCGCAGAGAACATATGAAACGCTATTTTAATGCGTCTTACGATTCTAAGTTACATTTGAATCAACATTATATCAAAGGAGAAAAAGCTATAATCCCAATTCACGTGGAGGCTCTCTCGGATATTTATTCTCAATATGATAAAGAAAACAGAGTTTTAAACGAAGATTTAGTTTCTTATATCGAGCAGATCGCTTATTATATTCCATATCAACATTCGATCGTATTAGAGTTCGAGGGGATGACTTTTTCCGAGGAAGAAAAAGCCACACTCGTCGATGTGATCACGGACCAATTTGGTCTTGTTACACACGATATGTCGGTAGAGCTCAGGTATAATACGGTCAAGTCGATCAATCTATTTTTGATCGGATGTCTCGTACTTGCCTTATCGTTTTTCTTACGTGATATAGAGCATATGAATTATTTCAGTGAAATACTGTCGATCATAGGGACGTTTTCTATCTGGGAATTTGTCAATACGATCTGGTTTGAACGGAAGATGAAAAAAATTGACAAGATGAATTCTGGTCAACTTTCTTCTTGTACTGTTACGTTTGTCGAAGATTAAGCATTATGAAACATTTTTCGTACGGAAACATATTGGTGAAACGTTACGTAGATAACGTTACTTGCCATTGCAATGACGAGTCCCCACATACCGATATTTAGGTAGCTTGCTCCAAACAGAATGAGTGTACGTAAAATCATTCCTTGCAGAGTACCCATCATGGCAGTTTTCGCTTTTCCTGTTGCCTGAAGAGTACTTGTAAGAGGAGCTTGAATATAATGGAGGATAAAAATAGGAGCGAGAACTCTTAAATAATCGATTCCTTGATTAGTGTGATAAATGAGATGCAGAAAAATTTCTGGAAATAAGCAAAATAGAATCGTAATCGGAATTCCGATAAGCAAAGAAAATCCAATTGCTTGTCGGATTTTTGTTTTGGTATAAGTATAACGTTTCTTTTCATAGTTACGACTCACAACAGGAATTAATGCTTGGCTGATTGCCATGGAAAAGAAAGATGGAAGTAATAATAATGGGAGGACGTATCCATTTAGAATTCCATACTGATTGACGATGAAAGAATTAGAGTATCCAATTTTTAGTAGGACGTATGTTAGGAGGATTGGTTCGAAAAAAGATCCGATATTTCCGATCAGTCTACTTCCTGTTGCAGGCAAACTAATCGATAGTATTTCTTTAATGTTTTTCTTTTTCGGTTTAAAATCTTGTTTTGAAATTGTAAAGTTCTTCGGTAAAAAGAAGAAGAGAACGAGAATCGAAGTAAGTTCACTTGCGATATTCGATAGAATGATAAAAGCGACCGCATATTCGATTCCTTTGACGAGAAAAACAGGAATTCCGATGGCGAGAATCACAAGTCTTACGATATCCTCCGTAATGTTGGAAACGACGTGAGGTACCATGCGTTGTTTTCCGAAAAAATACCCACGCAAGATACTAGAGATACTGATAAATGGAAGGACAAAACCGATTGCAATGATTCCGTAAAAGCATCTTGGTTCGTGTAAGAGTTTTGTAGAAAGATAAGAAGCTCCGAAGAAAAGTCCGATTAAAATGATAAGGTTAAGAATAAGAGAGATCGGTAAAATGGAGAAGACTAAGTTTTTATGATCGTTTCGTTCTTTGGCAACGAGTGTGGAGATGGCGATTGGAAAACCTAGTTGTGCTAGGGCAATCAACAGCATGAAAGTAGGATTCATAAGCATGTAAATACCAATTCCTTCTGTTCCGATCAAACGAGTCATGACAATTTTGATCAGCATTCCAAGGATTTTGGTGATGAGGCCACCGATCATCAAGATAATAGTGGAACGAATAAATTTACTTTTGTACATACGATCACCTGATTCATCATATGAAAGGATAGGACAAAAAATACGATAGCAGGTGAATTCTTTTAAAAACGTATCGATAACACTTTAAAAACATAGGAAATTGGTTTATAATAAATATGAGCTTATCGAGGTAAGGAGGAAATATGGCAGACGTTTTTCAAACGCAGCAAGAGTTGTATCGCAGAGTTCGACCTGCCCTTAGTTCTAAAGCGGAAGAGATGCGACGCTTAGGATATACATTTATCAAAGAAGAAGATGTTTGGAATTTCTTAAAGGAATCGAAGTGGAGACAGGCAGAGGGACTTTCTTTAGCGCAACTTGTAAGCGATATTTTAAATGCGGAAAATGACCCGATTCAAAAGTATGTTTTGGACCGGTTAAAGCATGTAGAAAGAAAGATAGATTAACAGGAGGAGTTTTATGAAAGCAAAAGAGAAAACAAAAAAGAAACAAAAAAAGTCGATTGTAAAACCATTGTTTGGAGTATTGGTTGTTGCAATCGTAGTTGGTTGTGCGTTGGTTCCACTGATGCAAAACTTGAATTTCGGCCTTGATTTACAAGGAGGATTTGAAGTTTTATATAAAGTGGAGAGCATCGACGGTAAAAAAGTAACATCAGATATGATGAAAAGTACATATAAGACGATCGAAAAACGAATCGACGTATTAGGTGTAACAGAACCTAGTATCGTCGTAGAGGGAGATGATCGCATTCGTGTACAATTAGCTGGGGTGACAGATCCAGAAGAAGCTCGTAATTTGATTAGCCAAGCTGCCAATTTGACTTTCCGCGATACGAGCGATAATTTGATCATGTCAAGCGATGTACTAAAAAGTGGCGGAGCAAGGGTATCTCAAGATTCTTACGGGAAACCAGCAGTTGCTCTATCAGTTGCGGATAATTCTAAGTTTTATAGAGCAACGAAAAAAGTAAGTGAAATGTCAGATAACCGATTAGTCATTTGGTTAGATTTCGATCCGGAAACCGATTCTTTTCAAACGGAACAGGCGAATTGTGGATCGCTTTCTAATTCAAAATGTCTTTCTGTTGCGACAGTTTCGCAAGGATTCTCAAGTGATGTTATCATTCAGGGAAATTTTACGGAACAAGAAGTAAATAGTTTGGTTGAACTTATCAATTCTGGAAGTTTGCCAACGAAACTGACGGAAGTTTCATCTAAAACAGTTGTTGCTTCATTTGGTGCTGACTCATTATCTAAAACATTTGTTGCAGGTGTTGTCGGAGTCGCAGGAATTGTTTTACTTATGTGTGCGCTTTATCGTTTCTCTGGATTTATTGCAAGTATTGGGTTGTTATTTTATACTGCAATTACTTTCCTAGTATTCTGGTTGATCGGTGGAGTGCTCACTTTACCTGGAATCGCGGCGCTTGTCATTGGTATCGGTATGGCGGTCGATGCGACAGTTATTAGTTTTTCTCGTATCAAAGATGAATTATACAATGGTACAAAATTAAATATGGCCTTTAAATTAGGAAATAAAAATTCATTTATGACAATTTTTGATTCCAATATTACGACGTTGATTTCTGCAATAATTTTATTTATCTTTGGAGAAAGCAGTGTCAAAGGATTTGCAACAATGTTAATCATCAGTACGATTGTAACGATGGTAGTTATGGTATTTATTACGAGATATCTTGTCGGACTTTTCGTAAAAACAGGATATTTTAACGATAAGTTACGTGCCTTTATTGGAGTTCGTGAAGAAGAAGTTCCAAAGATCGAGAAAAAGGAAAAACGCGTTCACGAAGATTGGAAAAATGTGGATTTCGTAAATAAGAGAAAATGGTTCTTCTTAGCTTCAAGTTTGATGATCGTTATCGGAATCGTATCTCTTGGAGTCAATGGATTACATCTTGGAATCGATTTTAAAGGCGGATCTTCGATTACAGTACAAAGTAGTCAAAAATTGACTGAGAAAGCACTTGCAAAAGATATCGAGTCATTAGGATATAAAGTGATCGAAACAGATCAAATTGACGATGAGACGTATTCAATTAAAATAGAAGATTCTTTGAGTCGTAAACAAGTGTTAGAAACAGAAAATTACTTTAAAGATAAATACGAAGCTACAACAGATATTGGTGTTGTTT
>USET01000015.1 GCA_900553765.1 uncultured Mycoplasmatota bacterium | reverse complement strand
GATGTTGAAGATATCGAGGTAGAAGGCGATGAGATTATCATCTATGGAAATCCGTCTGATTTATATGCCATTAAAGAGGCAATCACGAAAGCGAAACCAGGAATCGAGTTTGCTTTAGATGAAATAGCAATGTTGCCAAAAGATAAAGTCGTATTACAAGGAGACGACTTGGCTGATTTTAATAAATTACTTACTTTATTAGACGATATTGAGGATGTACAACATGTATATCATAATGTAGAAAAATAAGAAATGGTAAAAATTTCCATTTCTCGTTTTTCGAACAAAACTTATGGACGAAAGTCTGAAAAGATGGTATACTGACAGTAGCGATGGAGGTAGTATTATGTATCGTAAATTAAAAGAATTAAGAAAAAAGAAAAAATATACCACACAGATTATGGCAGAGAGACTTGGAATTAGCAAACCATTCTACTGTCAAATCGAAAATGGAACAAGAAGGCTTTCTTATCGTATGGCGGTAAAGATTGCCGACATATTTAACAAAAGACCAGATACTTTATTCTATGAGGATCAAAAAGAACTCTTAGAAGCAGAGTTAAAAGAAGACGAAAAATAACATTTCGTCTTTTTCATTTATTTTATTTGTGGTAAACTATAATTTAAAGAGGTGAAGTTATGGCGAGTACGAGTTTATTACCTGCAGATACGTATATTGTAGCGAATCAAACGATTTTGAACGATCAAGATCGGAAGTTACTCATTACACTTTATCAGCCCATTATTGGAACCTCTGCTATTAGTTTATATTTTACATTGTGGTCTTATTTAGATAAGTTGGAGATTTGTTCCTGCGAATGGACACACCATCATTTGATGACAAATATGGGGTGTCGTCTTTCTGAAATTATGGAAGCAAGGGAAAAGTTAGAGGCGATTGGACTTTTGAAGACATATGTGAAAAGAGACTCTGTGAATCATTATGTCTATCAGTTATATTCTCCTTTATCTCCTGCAGAATTTTTTAATAACCCAATTTTAAGTACGACATTATACAATAATGTAGGAATGAAAGAATATGATAAGATTGTAGAATATTTTAAAGTTCCTAAACTTAATTTAAAAGAGTATGAGGATGTTACACACTTATTTAGCGATGTGTTTGAATCTGTCACGTCGAGTCCGATGGATCACTTAGTATCGGATATTAAAAAGAGAAATAAGAGAAATTTAGATTTTATCGCTAAGATAGATTTACCGAGTATTCTATCTATGATTCCTGATGAGGTGTTGAATCCTCGAAGCATTACAAAAGATACAAAAGATCTTTTATATAAATTATCTTTTATCTATGATTTATCGGATGATGAGATGAGTGACCTGATTCGCAATTCGATCAGCGAAAAACATACGATCGATAAACAGTTAATTCGCAAGAATGCTCGTAAATATTATCAATTTGAAAACGATGGAAAGCTACCAAGCTTCGTCTATAAGACACAACCTGAATATTTACGAAAACCGATTGGTGATACGTCCAACAAGGCAAAGATTATCTATCAATTTGAAACGATAACACCATATGATTTCTTATGTCGTAAGAATCATGGAGCACGTCCAAGCAAGACAGATTTAGCCACGCTCGAATATTTAATGGTCGATATGGGGTTGAAACCAGGAGTCGTCAATGTACTCGTCGATTATGTATTAAAGATTAACCAGAATAAATTGACGAAATCTTTTATGATCGCGATAGCAACACAGTGGGTGCGTAGTCATGTTGAGACGGTAGAAGATGCGATGGCGATCGCACAAAAAGAACAACGCAGCAAGAAATCTTATCAGAAGAAAACTGGTGCGAAGAAAGTATCGGAAAAGCCGGTATGGTTCGATGAGACGATTGAAAAGTCAAACTTGAGTACAGAAGAAGAACAAGAGATGAAAGAAATTCTAATGCAGTATAAGTAGGTGAAAGTATGAAGACAGTAAAAGAAAGTTTAAAGAGTGCTGGATTTCGCAATATGGATAATGTTCTTTTAAATGAATTTCAGAATGCCTGTAAAGATCCATATTTTAAGAAGCTCGTAACAGCATTAAAGATGGATCCACATGTACTTATGAAGTATACATCTTCCTTAGAAGATAGTGCGAAAGAGTGTCGGAATTGTGATGGATGTAAGGGGTTGATAGAGTGCAAAAACCAAGTAGAAGGGTATCGTTATTTACCTAAAGTCAAAGGGGAAATTCTTGAATTCGACTATCGGGCTTGCCCTTTTCAAGAAAAGAGAAGAAGAGAAGATCTATGCCTTAAAAATATCGAGACGTTTGGAATTTCTAGTGATATTCGTGCTGCCAAAATGAAAGATATCTATGGGGATGATAAGAATAGATTACCTATCATGAAGTGGATGAATCACTTTATTAAAAATTATAAGAAGAATCCTCATCAAAAAGGACTTTACTTACATGGTAGTTTTGGTAGTGGTAAATCGTATTTGATCGCCGCGATGTTTCATGAACTTGCAAAGCAAAACGTCAAGAGTGCGATCGTGTTTTGGCCAGAATTTTTAAGAGAGTTAAAGAGTTCGTTTGGAGCTGATTTTAAAGATAAATTTCACATTGTCCAAACCGCACCATTGTTACTGATCGATGACATTGGAGCAGAAAGTACGACGGTATGGGGAAGAGATGAGATCTTGTGTACGATACTTCAATATCGAATGCAGGAAAAATTACCTACATTTTTCACTTCCAATTTAGATTTATCGTTATTGGAAGCACATTTGAGTGTGAGTAAAGAAAAGATTGATGAAGTGAAGGCACGTCGCATTATGAAAAGAATAGAGCAGTTAACAGATACGTTGGAGTTGGTGAGTGTTAATCTGAGAAAGTAGGGAAGTCACATGGATGAAGTATATGAAATGTATCGATGGAAGCATTGGATGAACGAGCGAAAATTCTCAAGTTTAGAGGATTTGTTACGGGAGTCTCCTATTTCTTATGAGACGATATTGTCCTATGGAAAAGAAATTTTCTTTCTCGAACAGTACGATTTAGATCGTTCTTTTCAAGAGTGTCCGGTCTATTGGGAAAATTTACAACAAATTTCGTTTGAAGAGGTTGAACCCGGATTGGAAGAAGCAAAGAGAAGATGGAAAGTTTTTCAAGATTATGGGCACATTCTAACGATGGATGATATGATCGAAATGGTAAAGAGTGAACATGAACGAAAACAGTTGATTTCTCTTTTGAAAAAGGAACCTTCTTTGTTGTATATGCAAAAAGATGGAGAAACTTTTTTAGAACATATTATAGTTGAGTATATTACTTCTATTAAAGGAGGCCACTTAGATTTAGCGCATCTTCATTTAAAGCAGATGATCAAAACTTTTGTCGAACTGTTCGAAGACTATACCATGGAAGTTCCGCGACACTTTTTGCCTGATTTATGGACGGCTAAAAAAAGGTATCAGCGTAGAGGAAATACAATTCGAATCAATGGGAAGAATGAACCTATGTTTGAACTTTATCGACAAGTGCGAGAATCGTGCGACTATTTAACATCGCTTCCTCAAATGATCGAGCACTATCAACTTTATGAACGCTGGAAACAAGAGGAGCTAGAGAATCATCTCTCGTCGATTGAAGCTCCTGTATTACCTTCGCAAGAAGAACCAATTATTCTTACGGTAGATGCTCATAGAGAATCTTTATTAGACGATGCGTTTGCACTTGAAACAAACGATAAAAAAGAGACGATTTTACGTGTTTATATCGCTGATATAACACCTTATTTAAAAAAGTCATATCGCCTTTTAAAACATTCTTTAGAATGGAATCGCACGATATATTTACAGAGTGGGCAAAATAAATTGGTATTTCCACTGCTACCTGTTGACTTTTGCGAGGAACATATTTCGCTACGAGAAGGAAAAGAAAGAAATGTTTTATGTGCGACATTTACGTTTGATCAAGATGCAAATTTAAAGGATGTCACATACGATCGAAGACAAATCACAGTTACAAAAAATTTAACTGTAGATGATACGGAAGATGTACTAGAACATGGAGGAGAGTATCAGGATCTTTTAACAAAAGCAGTGGCATTGTCAGAAAAATTAGAGAGCAAACATAAGGAGCGGAATATCTATCAGGAGAGATATTCGATTTCGAGAAGCGAAAAGTTACCTTCTCAAAAATTCATTCGTGAGTTTGCTGTATATGTTAATTCGAAAGCGGCAGAATTGATGAAAGCGTGTCTCTATCAAAACAATACAGATGTTTATAGTTCGAAAACGGTTCGACCAAATGTTCGAAGAGAGATGGATCGTTTCTATGTCTCTACACAATCTCTTGAAAATAAAGGGTTACAGTTGCAAAAGTACGCTACTGTCACGAATCCTATGAGAAATGCGATTTCGATGATTTCTTCTTATTTGTTAAAAGAACAAGCTATCGATCATTGTGATAAAGAGACATTGCGATTTTATCAGGAGGTTCTTCCTTATTTTGCATCGCATTTGAACATGTCTCGTAAAAAGGAAAATGATATTAAGACGCATTATCGAAAAATCATGTATCGTAGTTCACAAAACAAAAGAAATGCATAAGATATAGTAGAATTTGACAATTCTTTTGGTTTTGATATAATTATCTTGTTTATGAAATGGCGCATTATTCTAGTCAATTTCATTTATTATGAAGGCGGGGCTAAAAATCCGCTAAAGAGCATATCTGTGAAACCTCTTGTGCTTGCTTCATACGCCCAGTTTGGGGTGAGTGCTGGTGGGAAAGGATATTGGGCGCCTGTAATGGCATACAGTTCCGACCCAATATCTGTGGAGACCTAATCTTGTTATCTGCCTACACACAGCGATTGTTGATGGACAGATGACGACTTAGGATGAAACCTACTATGTGGCTAGCGTTACGAGTAGTGTAGCTTGTCTTGCGTGAGTATCGGGGATGATTGACAACCGAAATAGTTTATGGCCAAAATTACTTCGGCATCGCAATTTGAAACGATACTTGCAAAAAAGAATTAATAATAAATAATTGTCGAGGAAAACTCCTAGAGTGTAGCTTAATATAGGATTGCAGTGTGCACTAAGTGGCAATCAAGTCATGTATTCGGTGACGGTACATCTATTTCTTTCAAGGGGAACCGCTTCTCTGGTAACGGAAAGTAGAAATAGGGGAAATCCTACTTGACCTAAAGGCGCAAAGTTTACTATATTAACTGCCGTTTTTTTTTGAATTGAATTTAGGAGAAAGTATGAATCAGAAACAGAAAGAATTTGTGAAACGATTAAAATCGAATAAGAAGAAAAAAGTGGTTACGAATATGGGATGGGTTTTAGCAATTACCATCATGGCATTTTTTATTTCGATTATATTCTCTTTTATCTCCGAGAGTATTTTACCGAATGTTCCCGTATTGATTGGTGTAATCGTTTTAATCGTGTTTATCTTGATCGGAGTACTATTCGATATGATCGGTGTTGCGGTGACGGCAGCAGATGAAAAACCATTTCATTCGATGAGTGCACAAAAGGTACGAGGAGCACGTGTAGCGATTACTTTAAAACGGAATGCAGATAAAGTAGGTTCGTTTTGTAACGACGTGATCGGAGATATTTGTGGAATCATCTCCGGATCTGCAGGTGTCATGGTAGCCCTCTCTCTTTCGGAATCATTCGGAGTTGAGCAAGTGATATTATCCTTGTTAGTAACAGGACTTACTGCAGCTTTTACAATAGGAGGAAAGGCACTTGGGAAAGGAGTTGCCATAGCAAAAGCAAATATGATTTTATATGAGTGTTCAAAAGTGATCTCGTATTTTTATCAGCCAAAGCGATCGTAATCGCTTTTTTTAATGCATTAAATGAATTGCGTGACATAAGTTAAAAGTATGGTAAAATGATGCTTTATCGATCAAAGGAGGTGGCGAGATGAACGAACAAGATTTTTTATTGAGAATCATCACTTGTTTCGCGCTTAGCTTTTGTATTGGTTTAGAAAGACAATGGCGTCGTCGAACGATTGGTCTTCGAACGAACGTGCTTGTTTCTATAGGTGCCTTTTTGTTTGTCACGACAGGAATCGATCGCACGGGTGATGTGACGAGAATTCCAGCCCAAGTTGTATCGGGAATTGGATTTTTAGGCGCAGGTGTTATTTTAAGAGATGGTGCGAATATCAAAGGTCTCAATACGGCTGCCACACTCTGGTGTAATGCGGCGATTGGAGTTATGACGGCAACAGGATTATTGTTAGAAGCAGCAATTGGAACGGTATTTATCTTGATATCGAATATCGCACTCCGCTTTATTGGGCGTAAGATGATGAAAAAGCAAGTGACGAAAGAAGAGTATACCTTAAAAATAGTTTGTGTGGAAGAAAAAGAAGCAATTTTACGTGCATTGTTATTACAACTATTTAATGCTGAACATATTACTCTTACAAATTTGGAAAGCCGAACGATCGAAAATGAAGTTGTTAAAATCTATGCGACCGTTCACGTCGTAGGAGAAACAAATCATACGATCGAGCAACTGGTGAATCGCATTAGTATGGAACCTGGTGTTACGAATATAGGATGGAAGAAAACAGAACAAAAAACGAAGGAAGAAATTGAAGAAGAAGAGGAAGAAAATTAACAGGAAATGAAAATTTCATGTTTTTTTTCGTTGCAACCTAGATTATTTTTGTCGATTTGTGTATAATGAAGTTGGTGATAAGATGCAAAGATATTTCGCGCGCGAAAAACAAGAAACGACATTTCGATTGAACGATGATGATTTGTATCATATTACAGTAGTCATGCGTATGAAACCTGGAGATGAAATCGAAGTGGTTTACAATCAAAGTGTATATTTGTGTTGTATAGAAAATGTAAACAAAGAGGTCGTGGTTCGCATGAAAAAAGAATACCAACAAGAAAAAGAACGAATTCCTCATGTTATTTTTTGCATTCCTTTTTTGAAGGAACAAAAGATGGATTATATCTTACAAAAAGCGACGGAACTCGGCGTGAGTGAAATCGTACCAACCGTTTTAAATCGTAGTATTATCAAGCTAGATGACGCAAAATTTCAAAAGAAAAAGGGACGTTGGCAGAAAATTTGCAAAGAAGCGAGCGAACAGTCGATGCGCAATATGATTCCTGTTATACGAGATCGAATGACACTGTCCGAAGTGGCTTTACTGGATGGAGTTAAGATCGTTTGCAGTACGAGAGAAAAAGAAAAAAGCTTGAAAAAACTTTTACAAACCGTTGGTGATTGTGATACACTGGTAATAGTGGTTGGCCCAGAAGGTGGACTAGAAGAAGAAGAGGAAAAATTTTTAGTGGATGCTGGTTTTTCATCTGTTACTCTTGGAAATCGAATTTTACGGGTAGAGACGGTCCCTCTTTATGTGCTGAGTGCTATAAATTATAATTATATGGAGTGATACTATGTTGGACTTATTAAATGAATTTGTAAATAATAACGTGTTATATTATGGAACTTTATTTGTCCTTAGTATCATTTTTGTATCTCTTATTTGTTATGCGATGTGGTCACACTATAAAGTGAAATTAATCGCCGAGATGAAAGCAAATACGGAACCAGTAGATAAAGAAGAAACGCCTCAAGTAGTAGAAGAAGTCGAACATCAAGAAGACGAAAAGACAACCGAGGCAACACTAAAAATAGAGAATTTACTCGATCAGATGAAAGTGGATTTAGAGGCACAAAAACAAGAAGCGATCGATCACTTTGAAAATCAACAAGAAGAAAATTCGATCATTAGCTATCAAGAATTGAAAAAGTTGGCACAAGATCGTGGACTTGTAATCGACGATGAAGAAGCACCTTTGGTAACAACTTCAGAACTTTTGAATCGTCGTGCGGAAGTTTCTCCAATCGCAGAATCCACTTCTGTAAAAGAAGCTCTTATGCGTCCAAAAGAGGCACCACATCATAGAGAATATAAAAGAACACAATTTATTTCACCGGTATATGGTTTAATGGATGATGAATCTCATCCGGTAAAACCAGTATCGTCAAAACCTCAAGTAGAGGTATCTACTTATCATGAGGAGACTTCTCATGGAGATGCACATAAGCCTGAGATTAACGTGCAAGCGTTAGAAGATGAGAATCGTCATTTAGATGAATTCTTACAATCCTTGAAAGAATTTAGAAATAATTTATAATAAGCCTATGGCTTATTTTTCATATAGAGGTGATAAAATGAGATTTAGTATTGATACATTAGGATGTAAGGTAAATACTTACGAATCGAACGTGATCATCGATTTATTCGAAAGTCATGGATACGAACAAGTGAAAGAGAATGCGGATGTTGCAATTATCAATACATGTACAGTAACGAATACAGCAGATCGTAAGTCTGTTAAGATGATTCATCAAGCAGTTCGTCGAAATCCCGATGCGATCGTCGTTGTCGTTGGATGTTTAACGCAAGTAAAAAGTGACATGGTTCGTAGGATCGATGGCGTTGACATCGTGTTAGGAAATATTGGAAAAAGTAAGATTCTAGACTACGTAGAGCAGTATCGACGTCAACCACGACAGATTGTCGATGTTCCATCGATTGAGAATGTTCCATTTGAAACGATGGCATTACGTCATTTTAATCGAACGAGAGCATTTGTTAAAATTCAAGATGGATGTAACAATTTTTGTTCTTACTGTATTATTCCATATACGAGAGGAAATGTTCGTAGTAAACAACCTCTCGATGTACTTCGAGAGATCGATACACTGGTTGCAGACGGACATCAAGAGATCGTCTTAACGGGAATTCATACAGGTCATTACGGAACCGAGTTAGATGACTATCACTTTTCGGATTTATTGCGAGATATTTTAACTAAGACAGATGTGAAACGTCTTAGAATTTCTTCGATTGAAATGAACGAGATTACGGATGAAGTTTTACATTTGATGGAGAAGTATCCAGTTTTAGTAGATCATATGCACATTCCATTACAAAGTGGAAGTGATGCGATTTTAAAGAAGATGAATCGTAAGTATGATAAAAAAGAGTTTATCGATAAGATCGATGCGATTAAAAAAGTGCGACCTGAAATGTCGATTACGACAGATGTCATCGTCGGATTTCCAGGAGAAACGGAAGTGGAATTCGAGGAGACGATCGAGACGATCAAACGTATTGGGTTTACCAAAATTCACGTCTTTCCATATTCCAGACGAGAGGGGACTCCTGCTGATTTGATGGAACAAGTGGATGATAAAATAAAAAAAGAACGTGTACATCGTTTGATGGCAATATCGAAAGAATTAGAACAAGCATATATGCATCGCTTTTTAAATAGAGAGATCGAATGGATTCCAGAAATGTTAAAAGGAGATACATTGATTGGACATACTGGAAATTATTTATTGATTAAAGCAAAAGGGGACGCGAGTCTACTTCACCAGTCTATCAAATCGACGATTACAGAAGTTACTGATACTTGTTGTTTGGCTCGTATCGATGTGGAGGAATATTCAAGGAGCCTTTGTTGACTTGAAATGAGATTCTCTATATAATATGGATGTGAAACGGGGCGATACCATTGAAGAAAAAAGATAAAATTTCAATCATTGTTCCTTGCTATAACGAGGAACAAACATTATCTATTTTTTACGATGAAATTACGAAAGTTGCAAAGGAAATGAAGTCGGTCGATTTTGAATTTCTATTTGTCAACGACGGGAGTAAAGATCAAACGTTAGATATTTTAAGAGAACTTTCTTCTAAAGATAAACGTGTGAGATATATTTCCTTTTCTAGAAACTTTGGAAAAGAAGCAGGAATGTACGCAGGATTAGAAAATGCGACAGGAGATTACGTTGCTATCATGGATGCTGATTTACAAGATCCACCAAGCATGATCGATGTGATGTATCACCATATCGTAGAAGATGGATACGATTGTGTAGCATTATGTAGTCCTAATCATAAAGGGTATAGTAAAGTTCGTAAGTTCTTTACCGATTGTTGGTATAAACTAATTGGAGCAATCTCTTCAACTCCACAAGTACCAGGTGCGAGAGATTTCCGATTGATGAAGCGAAAAATGGTTGATGCGATCGTCAACATGAAGGAATATAACCGTTATTCGAAAGGAATTTTCAGTTTTGTTGGATTTCATACAAAGTGGATTGTATACGAAGCACCTGAGAGAGTAGCGGGAACTTCAAAATTTAACTTTTGGAAATTATTCCGCTATGCATTAGAGGGAATTTTAGCTTTTTCAACGATGCCACTTGTGATTTCTGCAGTGATCGGATTGATCTTCTGTCTCATTGCTTTTATCGCGGTTGTTATCATCATTGGAAAAACAATTATTTTTGGAGATCCTGTTGGTGGATGGCCAAGTCTTGCATGTATGATTATGTTCGTAAGTGGAGTGCAATTGTTCTTCTTGGGAATTATCGGTATGTATTTATCTAAACTATATTTAGAAGTAAAGAAAAGACCAATTTATATTATCGGAGAAACAGAGAAAACGAAGAAGGAAAAAAAGTAGAAAGTCAGTCGAAGTGATTGACTTTCTTTTTATTCTTCGTTATACTTATGTTGGAAGTAGTAATAGTTACTACTTTAGGGGTGACATATGAAGTATTCAGTTCAAAGACAGACGATCTTAGAAGATGTAAAGGAACGTCATGATCATCCGACAGCTGAGATGATCTATGCATCCGTTCAACGGAAAGTGCCGAACATTAGTCTAGGAACAGTCTATCGTAATCTTAATCAGTTGGTAGAACATGGTATCATCAAAAAAATAGCAACGATGCAAGGTGGAGATCGATTCGATTATAAAATGGAGGATCATGCGCATGTACATTGTACAGTATGTAATCAGCTATTTGATTTGCCGTATGAATCACTTCACGCAATTGATCGGACGATCGAAGATGAGACAGGATATCACGTTTTATCTTACGATATCGTCTTTCGCGGAATATGTCATGAATGTCAAAAGAAAAGAGAAGGAGAAGAGTTATGGAATTAAAAGGATCTAAGACAGAACAAAACTTAATGACAGCGTTTGCTGGAGAAAGCCAAGCAACAAACAAGTATACTTACTGGGCAGGCAAAGCAAAAAAAGAAGGGTTTGAACAAATTGCAGCCATCTTTACAGAGACAGCTGGGAACGAGAGAGAGCATGCTAAATTATGGTTTAAATTATTAGAAGGTGGAGCAATCAAATCAACAGAAGAAAATTTAAAAGCTGCTGCTGAAGGAGAAAACTACGAGTGGACAGATATGTATGCAACGATGGCAAAAGAAGCAAAAGAAGAAGGATTCGATCATATCGCATTCCTATTTGAAGGTGTTGCAGCAATCGAAAAACGTCATGAGGAAAGATATAAAGCATTACTTGCTAATGTAAAAGAAGAAAACGTATTCAAGAAAGAAGCTCCACAAATGTGGATTTGTAGAAACTGTGGACACGTACATTACGGAGAAGAGGCTCCAGAAGTACGTCCAGTATGTGCACATCCAAGAGCTTACTTTGAAATTTTAAAAGAAAATTATTAATAGAAAAGGGAATGATCCCTTTTTCTTTGAAGGAGATAGAAGTATGGTAAAATTTTATCGATGCAATCATTGTGGAAACATCGTCATGATGGTACATGATTCAAAAGTTCCTATGATGTGTTGTGGTGAAAAAATGACTGAACTTGTTGCAGGAAGTACAGATGCTGCAGTAGAAAAACACGTACCGGTTGTAGATATTAAAAGTAATTCTGTAGAGGTAAGTGTAGGAAGTGTTATGCATCCTATGGAAGAAGAACACTATATTATGTGGATCTATTTAGAGACAAATCGCGGTGGACAAATAAAATATTTGAATCCAGGAGAAGATGCGATGGCAACATTCTTATTAAATGATGAAAAGCCAAAGGCTGTTTATGCATATTGTAATTTACATGGTCTTTGGAAGAAAGAAATATAAGATACCTCGGTATCTTTTTTTCTTGGTTGGATATTTTAATAATGGTGATGTTATGAATATTTTAATTACAGGTGCACGAAGTGGAATTGCACATGCTCTGATCGATACTTTTATTAAAAGACACAATCAAGGTGATGTTATTTATGCTGCAGTGAAAAATGAAATCCAAAAGAGAAGATTAGAAGCGGAGTACGAGCATTATAATTGGATAAAATCCATCGTTATCGATATTACAAAACAGACGGATCGAGAAAAAGTACGAGAGTTAGATACTGATGTGTTAGTGGCAAATGCAGCGATTGGAAAGGGTGGAAGTGTTCTGGAAATACCGGTGGATGAAATAAGATACAACTTCGAAGTGAATGTGTTTTCTAATGTGGAACTTGTTCAATTAGTATTAAAACAAATGTTAGAAAAAAAGAAAGGAAAAATAATCGTGATGGCATCTTTGGCGGGCTTAGTACCAATTCCTTTTTTAGGAAGTTATTGTGCGACTAAGGCTAGTTTAATTCATCTTAGCACTAGTTTACGTTATGAATTGAAAGAACGGAAAAGTAAAATTGATGTCATTTTGATAGAACCAGGATTATATCATACAGGATTTAATCAATTGATGTTTGAGGATAAATACGATCGTAAGTCATTTCAAAAATATTTTGATACTCAGATAGCACAATTACAAAAACGAGAATATTGGGTTGAACATTATCTTGAAAAGAAGCGATTGGATACGATCGTGAAAAAAATAAGAGAGGCAATTGAAGCTGAACATCCGAAAAAAATCTACCGATCGCCACTGTTACAGGTGTTAGGGTCTAAAATATATCAATTATTTCTTTTGTAATCCTTACTTAGAAAATGAAAGAAATTGATGAAAAATACACAAATTTATTAGAACAATCAAGTTTTATTTCATATACTAAGTTGAGGAGGGATAAAATGAACGAGAAGATATGTAGAATCCTCGAAGAAGGAAGAGAATGTCAGAAAAATCTCGTTTTTCCTGGGCCAACGGGGCCAACAGGGCCAACTGGGCCAGCAGGTGGACCGACAGGTTCAACCGGAGCAACAGGGCCAACAGGACCAACCGGAGCAACGGGACCGACTGGAGCCACTGGAGCCACCGGAGCAACTGGTGCAACTGGAGCAAGTGCGACACCAACGTTAGCAATTGGAACGGTTACAACCGGAACACCGGGGACACCTGCAGCTGCAGCTATTAGTGGAACTGCTCCAAATTTTATATTGGATTTGACAATTCCGGCCGGAATTACTGGACCGACTGGAGCTACCGGAGCAACAGGAATTGCTGGAGTAACAGGACCGACCGGAGCTACCGGAGCAACTGGAGCAACGGGACCGACTGGAGCATCTGGAGCTACCGGAGCAACGGGACCAACTGGAGTAACAGGACCGACAGGGCCGATCGGAGCAACAGGGCCAACCGGAGCGGCAAGTACTGTTACAGGACCAACCGGACCGACCGGACCAGCAGGAGCAACAGGACCAACTGGAGCGACAGGACCAACAGGGCCGACGGGACCATAACAGTAGTCGAAAAGTCACTTTTAAACGGTGGCTTTTTTGTGTTTCTTGTAAGTGAGGAAATATTTATGAACTTTTGTTTGTCAAAAACAAGAAAATAGAATATAATGAAAATATAAAATTAGAATTGAGAAAGGATGTAAATTCTAATTAGCGCCAGAACCTACGGGTTGACGAGGATGACAGTAATCGAAATTTCGGCGGATGCTTCCCCGTGCCCGTGGGCGCGCACACAGCCGACAAACATGCGGGCGACCGCAGAACAAAGGGGCTGTGACCACGGGAAAAGCGACAAATGACTGCGCATTTGTCCTTTTGAAGAAGCGGCTTTGCGCCGCAAAGGGGTATTTTTGCCCATTTTTCAAAAATCATCAAAAGGAGAATGTTATCATATGTGCGGAATCGTTGGATTCATTGGTCAGGAACAGGCGGCCCCCATCCTGCTGGACGGGCTCGCGCATCTGGAATACCGCGGGTATGACTCCGCGGGCGTGGCCGTCATCTCGGCGCGGATTCCATAGT